>JAIRPE010000037.1 GCA_031257175.1 Eubacteriales Family XIII. Incertae Sedis bacterium
TCTCATATGTATAATTCCTTCCTTAGATAATGTGAGCTAACGCGCGCCCCAGGGGGCATTTTTGAAACATCGCTATTAATTTTACTGCTTTTTCGTGCGGTTTTCAAGTGGGAAATGAATAATATCCGGAAATCAGCGCTATTTGTGGCGCCATTTCACCTCATCCCCCATCACAACCCATGAAACTCCCTGGCCACGGCGCAGTCCCTGCCTATCTGCTCGGCCAGCGCGGGCAGGCCGTCGAACTTCCTTTCCTCCCTCACCCGCTTGAAGAACTCCACGCTGATATGTTTGCCGTACAAATCCTCGTTCATGTCGAACAGATGCGTCTCTATGCTCTTCTTCTCATCCCCTATGGTCGGCCTCACGCCCACGTTCGTCACGCCCGGGTACACGGCCCCGGCCAGATGGCAGCACGTCACGTACACCCCGTGGGCGGGAACCGCCATGTCGTCGTCTATCAGGATATTGACCGTTGGGAAGCCTATGGTGCGCCCCAGCTGGTTGCCCATCACCACCTCGCCCCCCGCCGAGTAGTTGCGCCCCAGGAAGGCCGCGCACTCGTCCACCTTCCCCTCCAAAATCAGGCCGCGTATCAGCGAGCTGCTCACCAACCGCCCCCCTATCTCCTGCGGCTCCAGCACGTGGACGTCAAAACCCTCGGCCGCGCCCATGCGCTCCAGGAAGGCCGCGTCCCCCGCCGCCCTCGCGCCGAAGCGGTGGTTGAAGCCGCAGTAGGCCGCCGCCATGCCGAACCTGCCCACGAGCAGCTCCCTTACGTACCTGTCGGGCGGAGTGTCGCGTATGGCGTCGTCGAAGGGCATGGACAGCAGATAGTCTATGCCCAGGCGCTCCATGAACTTCGCCCTGTCCTCGGGCAGCATTATGTTCTTCACCACGCGCTCGCCGGCCATGACATTTTTAGGGTTGTTCTCAAAGGTGAAAACCGCGCTCCTAAGCCCCCGCGCCTTCGCGCCGGCGACGGCCATGCTGACCAGGGCCTGATGCCCCAGATGCATGCCGTCGAAATTGCCCATGGCTATGGCGGTTCCCCTATCTATTTTCGCTTCATTCAGACTATTGTATATTATCATCGCATTTTTCCTTGGCGCCAGGCGCCATTGCCGCCCCTCCGCGCCCGTCCTGCCTCGCGCCTCAAAGGGCCGGGCATAACACCTTTTCGGCCCTCAGGATTCCCTCGGCCGCGCGCCCTATGCCCAGAAACACGGGCGGCTCGCCGCCTGCCGCCTGCCCCAGGTAGACCCTCACCAGATCCGCGGGGCCGCGCGAGGCCACGGGGGCCCCGTTGACGAACCTCCGCGCCGCGGTTTTTTCCAGCGTCACCGCCCTCATTCCCCGCAGAGGGTAATCAGACGGGAGCAGCATGCCCCCCAGGCCGCGCCCTCCCTCGGCGCAGGCCGCCGCCAGTTCCTCCGCCGTATGGGCGGACTCTATGCGGAAACAGCCGCTGACGGTTCTGACAAGCCCGCTCATGGCGGCGCCGCATCCCAGCGCCTCCCCTATATCGTTGCACAGAGACCGAATATACGTGCCCTTGGAGCAACGCACGTCCATAAGCGCCCATCGCTCCGCGATATTTATCCGTTTGACCGTAATTTCTTTTATGTGGACTTCTCTTTCGGGGACGGGCGCCGCCTCCCCCGCCCTGGCGTACTCGTAAAGCTTGCGCCCTGACACCTTTATGGCCGAATAGGCCGGCGGCTTCTGGCTCATGCGCCCCACGAAGGACATTATGGCCCTGCGGAGAGCTTCTTCGTCCAGTTCCCGCTCAAACCCCTCGGGAGCCCTTTCCAAGACCGCGCCCCAGACGTCCATGGTGTCCGTTTTCAGCCCCAGGGCCATCTCGCAGCAATACGCCTTGTCGTCCTCGGCCAGATATTCCGCGAGGCGCGCCGCTCCGCCCAGGCACAGCGGCAGGACTCCCGCGGCCATGGGGTCCAGCGTCCCCGTGTGGCCTATCCGCTTGACGCCCGTGAGCCTCCTGAGAAAGCTCACCGCGTCCATGGACGTCATGCCCGCCGGCTTCAGGAAATTGATCATGCCCTCCGGCCGCTTATCCATCCTTGCCCGCCAAATACGCCTCCAAGGCCCCTATCAAATCCGCTTCCACGTACTCGTAGCTCTCCCTGAGCGCGTAGCCCGCCGCCCTGAGGTGGCCGCCGCCGCTCCGCGTCTCCGCGAAGGCCGCCGCGTCGAAACTCAGCTTGGAGCGCAGGCTGACCTTATGCTCCCCCCGCTTTTTTTTTATGACCGCCGCCACCTCCACGCCCTTGATGTCCCTGAGCTTCTCCACCACGCCGTCGGCGTCCTCCCACATGGCGCCGCACTCTTCCAGCATCTCCCTCGTGACCGTGGCCACCGCCGCCCTGCCGCCCGCCAGGAACTTGGCGCGGGCCAGCGCCTTGGACTCCAGCAATTCCTTCTCCAGCCTGTTGTTCTGGTAAAGCCGGACGCACACGTCCGAGGGCGAGAATCCCCGATCGTAGAACTCGGCCATAATCCTGTGCGCCCTGGCGCCCGTGTTGGCGTATTGGAATTTCCCCGTGTCGGTTATGATTCCCGCGCAAATCGCCTCCATGATGACCGCGTCAGGCTCCACCCCCATGAGTATGATCAAGTCGTGGATAATCTCGGCGGCGGCGGACGCCCGGCTGTCTATGTGGTTCCATTCCAAAAATGGCGCGGTGGTGACGTGGTGGTCAATGCACACGCCGTGCCTGCCCGCCTCGAACAGCGCCCTCCTTCTAGGTATGCGCGACCACTCGCCGCAGTCCACCATGACGCATACGTCGGGCCTCTCGATGGCCCTTTGGTCGTAAACGCAAAAATTCCCCGACAGAAACGCGATCATGTCGGGGATTTTATCCTCCATCACCACGTAGGACTCCTTGCCCAGCTTTCGCATGGCGGCGCACAGGGCCACCGCCGAGCCCAGCGTGTCCCCGTCAGCCGACACGTGGGGGAAAACCAGCGCGGAGCCCGCGCCCTTCAGCAAATTCGCTATCTCTTCTAATGTGTTGTTCTTCGCTTCATGCCTTAAAACCATATCGTGTATTAAAAATATCCTGCCCTTCTTTGTTTCTTGATTTCCCCGATCCCTCGCGACCTCCCAAGCCCCGCGCCCGGCGCGCCGTCGTCCCGCCCGGCGGGCCGCCTCTAATCCTCCGTCTCGCCGCGCAGGCTCTCGAAAACCCGTTCCATGCGGCGGCCGTATTCCCCCGAGGCGTCGATTTTGAAATTCAGCTCAGGGGCGTGCCTTATTTTCATCTTGGAGCCTATCTCCTTGCGCAACAGGCCCTTGGCCCGCCCGAAGGCGTCCAGCGCCGCCTTCTTCTCCTCGTCCGTCGCCGCGTCCGCCTTCAAATCCCCCATGACGCTTATGTACACGGTGGCATAGGCGCCGTCCGCGCTCACTTCCACGTCCGTCACCGACGCCATATTGCCCAAGCCCGGGTCTTTAAGCTCGTAAAGGAGCATTTCGCTCACTATTTTCTTGATTTCCTCGCCAATCCTGCCCTGCCTGTAAGATTTCTTCATTCTCGGCTAATTCCTCTTAACTTCTTCCATCACGAAGGCCTCTATCTCGTCGCCCTCCTTGACGTCATTGTAATTCTCAATGCCAATGCCGCACTCGTAGCCCTGCGCCACCTCCCTCACGTCGTCTTTGAACCGCCTGAGGGACGCTATCTTGCCCTCATGCACCACTATGCCGTCTCGCACCAGCCTGATCTCCGCGTTGCGCTGGACCTTGCCGTCGGTAATGTAGCAACCCGCCACGGCTCCCACGCCCGGCACCTTGAAAATGCTCCGTATCTCGGCCTTGCCCAAGACGTTCTCCTTGAACACGGGGTCGAGCATTCCCTTCATGGCGGCCTCCACCTCGTCAATCACCTCATAGATGATGCGGTAAGTCCTTATCTCCACGCCCTCGCGCTCGGCCATGCCCGACACCGCCGTGCTGGGCCTCACGTTGAAGGCTATGATGATGGCCCCCGCCGTGCTGGCCAGCATGACGTCGGACTCCGTCACGGTGCCCACGCCCGTATGGACTATTTTTACCACCACATTCTCGTTTTTAAGCTTTTCCAAGGAGGCGGTTATGGCCCCCACGGAACCTTGCACGTCGCCCTTGATGATGAGGGGCAGCTCCTTGACCACTCCCTCCTGTATCTGGCTGAACAGCTTCTCGAGGGTGGTGCTGGAATTCTTCACCATGACCTCTTCCCTGAGTTTGTTGCGGCGGTTCTGCGCTATCTCACGGGCCAGCTTGTCGTCCCTGACGGCGTTGAACTCGTCGCCCGCCTCGGGCACCTCCGTGAGGCCCAATATCTCCACCGCCGTGGCGGGTCCCGCGGATTTGATGGCTTTGCCCTGGAAATCCGTCATGGCGCGGACGCGGCCGCTGCTCGTGCCCGCCACCACGCTCATGCCCGACTCCAAGGTGCCGTTCAGCACCAGCAAGGTGGCCACGGGGCCTTTGGCCTTGTCCAGCCTCGCCTCTATCACCGTGCCCATGGCCAGTCTGTCGGGGTTCGCCCTCAGCTCCAGCACCTCCGACTGCAGCAATATCATCTCCAGCAGGTTAACTATGCCCTCGCCGCTCTTGGCGGACACGGGGACGCTTATGGTCTGGCCTCCCCATTCCTCCACCAGCACGCCGTTGTCGGCCAGCTCCTGCTTCACCTTGTCAAGATTCGCGCCCGGCTTGTCGATTTTGTTGATGGCGACTATGAGCGGCACGCCCGCGGCCTTCGCATGGCTGATGGACTCAATGGTCTGGGGCTTCACGCCGTCGTCCGCGGCCACCACCAGCACGGCGATGTCCGTCACGTGGGCGCCTCTGGCCCGCATGGCCGTGAAAGCCTCGTGGCCGGGGGTGTCCAAGAACACGATGCGCTCCCCGTTGATCACCACCTCCGACGCGCCGATGTGCTGGGTTATGCCGCCCGCCTCGCCCTGGGTGACGTTGGTTTTCCTGATGGCGTCCAGCAGGGACGTCTTGCCGTGGTCCACGTGGCCCATGACGGTGATGATGGGCGGCCTGTCCTCCAGATCGTCCTCGCTGTCCTCAAACAGCTCCAGGCCCTCCTCGACCAAATCCGCCTCCACGTTCCCTATGACCACGCTGACTCCCAACTCCTCGGCCAGCACCAGCGCCGTGTCCTCGTCAATGTTCTGGTTTATGTTCGCCATGATGCCCAGCCTCATGAGCTTCATGATGACCTCGGAGGTGGAGCGCTCCGTCTGCTCGGCGAACCCCGCCACCGTGATGGGCACGTTTATGACCTTTGTGCCGGGCGCCAAGTTCATGAGCGTCTCCTTCTCTTCATTGACGGGCTTGACCGCCTTGGGGCGGTTTCTGCTCTTAACGGGGCGTTTTTCCAGAGAACGCTCCACGTAACCGTCTTTGCGCTTGAACCCGCTGTACTTATCCCTGTCTTTATCCGTGACGGGCTTCCTGACGTCCGTCTTGACGTCCTTTTTCTTGCCGAAATCCTTGGTGGCGGGACGCGGCGGCTTAGGCGCGCCGCCCTCCTTCGGGCGCGCGGCGCCGGAGTCGCCCGGCCTGGCCGGCCTGTCTCCCTGGGGTCTGGCCCCCGGCCTGTACTCGCCCGGCCTGCCGCCCCTGGCGTCGCCGCTTCTCGGCGGGTATCTGCCGTCCGCGCCCGCGCCGCGGCCGTCCCTGTCGCCCTGGGGCCTGGCTCCCGGCCTGTACTCGCCCTGACGTCCTTCGCCTGGCGGCCTCCACGGCCTGCCCTCGCCCTGACGCCCCTCGCCTGGCGGCCTCCACGGCCTGCCTTCGCCTTGGCGGCCTTCGCCTGGCCTGGGCTCCCACGCGCGTCCCGTGCCGCCCTCGCCTCTCCGCTGGTCCCTCCAGCCGTCGCGGGGCGGCCTGTCGTCCCTCGGCCTGTCGTCCCTCGGCCTGTCGCCTCTCGGCGCCCCCGCGCCCGCCTCGCCCCTCCGCTGGTCCTTCCAGCCGTCGCGGGGCGGCCTGTCGCCTCTCGGCCTGTCGTCCCTCGGTCTGTCGTCCCTCGGCCTGCCGTACCTGTCCCTGCGGTCCGTGACGGCTATGACCTCGTTGGGGTCGGCTTTTTTCAGTATCTTAACGTAGACGCCGTCGTCCTCGTCCTTCTTGTCCTGCGCCGCAGGCTCTTCTTTTTTCGGAGGCTCCCCGCCGGAACCTTCGGCGGGCGCGGCTGCCGCCGCCCCTCCTGACGGCGCCGCGCTCGGCGCCCCTTCCGCCGCGACCGCCACAGCCTCGGTCTTCCCGACGCCTTGACCCTCGTCCTCCTTTTTAGCGGGCGCCGCTTCCGCGCGCGCGGCCGCCGGCTCAACTGCGGCTGAGGTCGGCGCGTCGGGCGCCGCCTCCCCTCCGTCGGCTCGCGCCGCAGGGGCCTCATCCGACCCGCCTTCCAGCACCGCCTTGGGGATTCTTTGGACGCTCCCGGCCGCCGACCCGCCTATGGCGGGCAACGGCCTCTTATGCTCGGGCGGCTTCTTGTCGCCCTTGGGGCCTTCCGCCCTCGCGCCGGGTATGCGCGAGCTGTCGGGCTTGCCGCCGGGTATGCGGGAACTTTCCGCCTTAATGCCTGGCGACGGCGCGTCCTCCGCGGCCAGCGGCTCCCTCTGCCTCTTGACGTCTCCCTGTCCCTGCTTGGCGGCCTTCGCCTCCTGACGGCCCTGGGCCGCGCCCGTCCCCGACGCCGCGCCCGCCTTCGCCTTCGCTCCGTGGCCCGCGGCCTTCGTCACGGCCTTTACCACCACCCGCGACCCCTCCTCGGGGGCCTGCTTGGCCTTGTCCGTCTTGGGCGCCACCTTCACTATCTTGGTCTCCACGGCCTTACTGCCGTGTATGATGGCGTTTCTGACAGTTAGAGCGTCGATGTCCTCGATGGCGCTACTTGGCGAGTCCGCCTGAATGCCCATCGCGGCAGCCTTAACCATCACGTCTTCAGCGGGCAAATCCAGTTCCTTTGCCAATTCACGAATCTTTATGCTCACTAACGAACACCTCCTCTAACTCTGCGAACAGCCTGCCGAGCTGCTCCTCTGACAATTCTATCTCAAGCCCGCGACTGATGGCGCGCCTTTTTTTCGCCTTCTTGAAGCAATCCGCGTCCTTGCAGAGGTAAACCCCCCTGCCGTTCGCCTTGCCCGTCGGGTCACGCCTCACCCCGTCCTCCGACCGGGTGAGGCGCAATAACTCCTTCTTTGGCTTCGACTCCATACATCCCACGCAACGTCGCATGGGAACCCTTTTCTGCGTCATTCCTCGTCCTTCGCCGAATAGCGGCCCTCGTCCGCGCCTTCCTCATCATTCGAGCCCGCGGCCCCGTCGTCCCGGCCCGCGCCCTCTTCGTCGGGGGCGCCGCCTTCCTCATCCCGGCTGTCGTCCTCTTCATGAAGACCCGCGCCGCCCTCTTCGGGGCCCGCGCTTTCCTCGCGCGGGGCGAAGCCTTCCTCCTCGGGGCCTCCGCCCTCTTCTTGCGGGGCCTCCGCCTCGTCCTGACTCGCGCCCTCTTCATGAAGGCCCGCGCCGTCCTCGTCAGGGCCGGCCTCAGCGAGGCTCCCACGCCCCCCGTCCGCGTCGGCGCCGTCAGCGTCCCCAGGCGCCTCGCGCCCGTCCTCGCCCTCAGGCTCCCCTGCGCCCGTCCCATACCCGCCGTCCGCGGCCGCTCTGCTTGCGGCCCCGCCGCGCTCCGAATCGGGCACTATGATGAAGCCTTCCTCGTCAAAATCCAGGCCCTCGTAAAGCGAAGGCGTCCCCGTCCCGCTCAGGCGCTCGCCCGTCTCCGGGTCGTAACGAGGGCCCCCCTTGCCGTCGGGGTAGAACTGGGTGTGGCTCTTGATGTCGATCTTCCAGCCGCAGAGCTTCGCGGCCAGCCGCACGTTCTGTCCTTCCTTGCCGATAGCCAGTGAAAGCTGGTAGTCAGGCACGATGACCGTGGCCGACTTGCCGTCCTCGTTGATGACCACGCCCTCCACCTTTGCGGGCGAAAGCGCGCTGCTGATGTTCTGCGCCGGCTCGTCGCTCCAGCCGATGATGTCTATCTTCTCGCCGAACAGCTCGTCCACCACAGCCTGCACCCTGGTGCCCCTGGCGCCCACGCAGGCGCCCACGGGGTCAATGCTCTCGTCCTCCGTGTAAACGGCGATCTTGGAGCGGGAGCCGGGCTCCCTGGCCATGCTCCTTATCTCCACGTAGCCGTCCTGTATCTCGGGGACCTCCAGCTCGAACAGCCTCTTCACCAGCCCCGGATGCGTCCTGGACAGATAAATCTGAGGCCCCTTTATGCTCATGCGCACGTCCAGTATGTAAAACTTCATGCGGCTGTTGACCAGGTAGGACTCCCCCCTCACCTGCTCCATAGCCGACAATATGCCCTCGGTCTTGCCCATGTTCACGAAAACCGTCTCATTGCTGACGCGCTGTATGGTCCCGGTTATTATCTCCCCCTGCCTGCTCGCGTAATCGTCGAATATCATGTCCCGCTCGGCCTCGCGGATGCGCTGCTGCACCACCTGCCTCGCCGCCTGCGCCGCTATGCGCCCGAAATCCCTGGGCGTCACGCGGTACTCGATGGCGTCCCCCACCTGGTAGTTGGGGTCCAGGCTTATCACGTCCTCCAGCGCCACCTCGATGGACTCGTCCTCCACGACCTCCACCACGTCCTTGCGCATGTAGACGTCTATATCCCCCGTCTCCCTGTTTATGTCCGCCCTGACGTTCTGGGAGGTGCCGTAATTTTTCTTATAAGCGGAAAGCAGGGCCATCTCTATGGCCTCTATGAGCAAATCCTTCGAGATACCCTTTTCTTTCTCCAAGTCCTCCATTGCCAGTATGAATTCTTTGTTCATCTCCAAGCCTCACTATCAAACAACGACTTCCAGCCGCACCTGCGCCACCTTGTCCCTCGGCAAGGCCACGCGCTCGTCCCCGAGCCGTATGGCCACCTCGCCGCCCTCCAGCCCCAAGAGCGTCCCCGACAGGCTCTTGCTCCCCTCGTAGGGCTGGTACAGCTTGACCCTCACGGGCGAGCCGACGAACCTGGCGAAATCCCTGTCCCTTATCAGTTCCCTGTCCAGCCCCGGGGACGAGACTTCCAGATAATAGTTCCGCTCCACGGGGTCCAGCCTGTCCAGCGCGTCGCTGAGGAACCGGCTCACCTTCTCGCAGTCGTCCAGGCTCACGCCCCCCCGCGTCCCCGCCTCGCCCTCGGCGATATCTATGTACGCCCGGAGGAACCAGTCCTTGCCTTCCTTGACGAATTCCACGTTGTACAGCTCGTAGCCGTTGGCGGGCAGGAACTCCGCGAGCGCCTCCTCGACGACGGCGACGACCTTTTTCTTAGACATGCTTCCTCCGACAGGCCGCCCGCCACCGCCCCGCAGAGGGCGAGCCCCACGGAAAGGCCCCCGCATGGGGGGCAGGCAGACGTTAAACGGCCCGTAAAACTAAAGAGTGGGATTCCCCACTCTCCAATGCTTGCGCCAAATCTCAACCATAGGATAGTTTACCACAGAAGTCACCTATTTGCAAGGGGTTTTTTCTGAAAGGCCAATATCCATCTTTTCCCATTTATCTCATTTGCTCTGGAACGGCGTGGTTCCGGCATCGCTCCCGTATCGCTCCCAATGGATTTTACTTTCCTATAAGGAGTTGTCCCGAAAGGCTTTCGCGCTTCTCTCCCCTATGGGTATGTGACGGGATGAGCGGCCAGAATAGCTTTAACGTCCTCTTCCAGTTTGGCCTTGCGGCTCCAGCTTTTCCAGAGGGGGTCGCCTTTTTCGACGAAATACGCGAGTTCATAGCCGCCGCCCATATTGAGAAGCTTGTAGTCCCCAGGCTTCCGCTCGCTGTCAAAGACCCATTTCTCAACGTCGTCGAAAGAATCCGCGCTGTTTCCTTCGGGGGCCAGATCCACGTACATGCCGCCAGCCTCGACATCCGCCTCGTCAGCCGAGTACGCCCTTACCAGTTCGACGAAAGCGCCCTCCGACCTGTCTCCCGCCTCAAATTTTTCCAGCACGTCCAAAGCGACCTGCTTATTCGCGAAGTAGATAAGCCTCAAAGAGACTAAATTGACGTCAGGCATTGAGACTTCATCCTTATGGCCGTCGAAATACGCCTCAAGCTCCGCGTCCGCATAGCGCGTCCCGCCACGAAGCTCTTTCTCATACGCCTCCCCGACAAATCCGCGCTCCAATATGCCGTTCACCTGTTCCCGTGACATGGGGATCCCGTATTTGTTCAAGTATACCTCTTCCTCGGTGATCCCCTCTTGTTCGGCGTAAGCGCCCAAGCTGTCAAAGAAGTCTTTTATGCAGTCCTTCTCCCACTGCCCCATAACGTAGCCATTCGCCTTGGCCTCGTTGTACATGCCGATGACGCGATGCACGTCGTTTATGACGTTTTGCTTGAACACGTCCTCAAACGTGAGGTCCGAATCGGGATAATACTGCTCTGACAGCGGTTTAGCAGGGTCAAACCCGCTTTCCTTGCCTTCTTCGCTTTCATAGTAGGTGTTGATCGCTGAAACCACGTGGAAATTGAATTCCGAGTTGTATACAGGCTCCTCGCCGACAAAAAACGCTATCGCGTCCTGATACGCGCCTTCCTTCCCTGCCTGCCCCCCGGCGCCGCCCAAAGAAGCATCCGATCCCGAAGGCAAGCCGCAAGCCGCCGCCAAAACCAAGGGCGCGCAGACAAGCGCCGCCCGTAAGCGCAAATACAGTCTTTTCATATGAACGCTCCTAATCCAAGCTCAAAGAACTAACTGCCAAAGCACGGAGAACGACGCCCATCCTGCGGCGTTCCAGATGATTATAGCATTACGCGCCTCGATTTTTCAACAGCTTGCGGCAGTTTTTTCCTCCTTGGCAATTTTTGCTTGATTCCGCAACGCTTTTATGCTATCATTATTCTTACGACATGCCGGCGTGATGGAATTGGCAGACGTGCTGGACTCAAAATCCAGTGGTGGCGACACCGTATCGGTTCGACCCCGATCGCCGGCACCACATTTTTGGTTGTCGTGCCCACGAATGACGGGCGGTTGTGGCGGAATAGGCAGACGCGCACGGTTGAGGGCCGTGTTCGAGAGAGTATGGGTTCAAGTCCCTTCAACCGCACCAAAATTATTACGTCGTTGCGGGGCGACGTCAGGAGCGCAGGATCAGCGAAAATTGATTGGCGTCTTTTCTGAGGGCCCCGCCGCACTCACGTGATCCGAACTATCCAAGGACAGGCGGGCCTGTCGGCGGGGAGTTCGGATTTGTGTTGTCAGGGCCTGCCGCCCTTTACGCGCCATAATACTTTTCCTTCTCTAAAATAATGGCCAAATGGATAAATTGATAATGGAATGGATTTGCGAGGATTTTTTTCGCCGGGTTATACTTATCCTTTTTGCATTCCACTCAAAACTATCGGGCGGATAGCGGAGGATAGTGTCTACTAATCCGCTCCAAGGTAACGTTTTGAGCGCGGATTAGTGTCAGGCGCAAAACGCAAGCGGCCTAGTGGGCCGGCGAGGCTTTGCGGCAACGCATGGCGGGAAAAACTGCAAAGACGTCTATCTTCCTTAAGAGAGCGCGGTGTAAGGTCGCCACTATTTCTAAAGCAGACGGGGTTTGTCATGAAAACAGCGCCGTCTTAACCGTCAGCGCGAAACTCTTAGCCGCCTCGGATGGGGCGCGGGAATTAGAGCGTAGGGCCAAGAAAGAAGGCGAAAGGATAAATTCAGGGAGAAAAGAGAAAAAAAGTAAGGGTTTGTATCCGGCGGTGTAAAATAGTTGTGGATGAGGCGGTCGGCTGGGGCTCGGGGGC
>JAIRPE010000109.1 GCA_031257175.1 Eubacteriales Family XIII. Incertae Sedis bacterium
TGCGGCTGGTACTCATCATCCTCATAAGCGGGCGCCCCCGCGTAAGAGTCGCCCGACGGTTGGGAGAACCCGAAAGCGCCGCTTTCGCCGTCGCGCAGCTTGAACTGGGACAACACCTCCTCCAACATGCTTGCCTGAGCCGAGAGCTGCTCCGCCGCCGCCGCGGACTGCTCCGCCGTCGCGGAATTCGCCTGGACTACGTCCGATATCTGCCCCATGCCGCTGGTTATTTCCGAGATGGACTCGCTTTGCCTCTGAGAGGCCGCGCTTATCTCCTGCATGGTGAAAGCGTTCTTTTCAGATATCTCATTCACGGACATCAAGCTTTCGCTGGTCTTGGCCGCGATGCTGTTGCCCTCGGATACCTTCTGCGTGCTGCTCTCTATGAGCGCCGCGGTCTCCTTCGCGGCCTCAGCCGACTTCGACGCCAGATTCCTGACCTCGTCGGCCACCACGGCGAAGCCCTTGCCGTGTTGCCCGGCCCTGGCGGCCTCCACTGCCGCGTTCAGCGCCAATATATTAGTCTGGAACGCTATATCGTCTATGACCTTGATGACCTTGGCGATATTGGACGCGCTCTCGTTTATGTCCTGCATGGCGGTGGTCATATTGCCCATGGACTCCATGCTCTCGAACATGTACCTGGAGGAAAGCTGGACGTCGTCGTAGGCCTCCTGGGACTTTTTGGTGTTCTCCTCGGATTGGGCCAGAACGTCGGCGATAGAGGCGGAAAACTGCTGCAGCGTCGCCGCCTGTTCCGTCGCTCCCGACGCCAGAGACTGGGCGCCCGTGGCGATCTGGTTGGCTCCGGAGGAAACCTGGGACGAAGCCTCTTTCACCTCCAGCAACAACTTGTTATTCTTGTCCAAAACAGTATTGATGGCCCTGTTCATTATATCCTTGTCGGATCTGACGCGGATGGACGCCCGGTAGTCGCCTTCGGCCACCAGGCTCATTATCCGCGCCTGCTCGCGAATGGCTTCCGCCAGGCTCTTGAACGCCTTGGCCAGCGCCCCTATCTCATCCTGGGAGTTTATGTCGATATCTATGTCCACGTCGCCCTTCGCCATGCTGTTAGCCACTTCCACCAACCGCGCCGCCGGGGTCGCTATCATCCTGGCGATGATGATGCCCAGGCCTACGGCCACTAACACCGCGATCGCCATGATGAGTATTTGAACAAGACGGAGCGTTTTATAGGTTTCGCTGATTTTATCGTTATAATCCTTAGACCAGCCCATATTCGCATCCGCGCTGTTGATCAAATCAGTCTCGATCCCTTGGGCTATGGTGGCCTTCAGGCTCACGTACTCCCAAACCTCACGATCGGAACGGTCGGACATGCCCTGCACGTCTTGCTTTAGCTGGGCGAAATCGGTCTCATAGGCGGCCTTCGCCTCCAGAAAATCCGCCTCCTGGCCTGGATCGTCGATAATCGCGGAATAAGCCGCCAAGGCTTGGGTCATATCCGCCTCCAGGCTCTTCAAGCTGTTGATGCTGTTGTTGAGCTCGGTTTTGTTCCCGTCCACCCCGGAATTAATGGCTATTTCCCGCAATATCAGGCGTTGCTTTACGAAATTCGTCCTCACGTCCCCTATGCTGTCGATGGCCACCGTATACGAGGAATACATCTTGGACGAATCCGCGTCCAGTCTTGACATACCCCAAATCCCGATGATTCCGACTGCGGCCGCCAATACGGCGACGACCAGGAATCCGATAATCAGTTTTAACTTGATCTTTAAGTTTCTCATCTCAATACCTCCCCCAAAAGCGCCGAATGCCCCACTCCCATATCTCCAGCTTTAGCTGTTTTGAGGCGGCTCCCCCGCTGGCAAAAAATGCTAGGCTAAAACTATTCCGCCTCAAACATAATTTTATACTTTTTTTGTTGTACCGTCAAGTATTATACCATATTTATCTTGTATTCTACTTATAAAATAATGTGTTGTCTGTCTTCGAATAATCGTTCGTCATTTTGAACATTCTGAGGTTCACGCTGACGTGAAGCGCCGTTTTCGGCAAAAGCGCTTATTCGTCATCACCGCTGATTCGTATTGCGTTTCGATTCAATCTCTGATATAATTAGTGCAGAAACATAGCTTATTGCTTGCATCACGCATGGTAACATAGTAACAGGAGGTAAAAAAATGTGGCTTGACGTAGCGATATTGATCGTAGTCATACTGTCGATGGTTATAGGCTATCGCAACGGTATGGTGTATTCGTTGTTGCATGGAGCCGGCTGGCTCGTGTCCTTGCTCGCGGCCTTCTTCACATTTCCCCATGTCATCAAGCTTCTCAGGGGCGACGACGCCTACGGGGGCTTGCGCGGCAGGATCGTTCTTGGCTTCGCCGGGAATGACGCTTCCACTGGAGGAAGTCTCGGAGGCATAGTGCCGAAGCCCATAGCCGATTATGTTGAAGGAGCCGCTCGCGACCTGTCTCTCGCTATTTCGGACAGTATTGCCGTGGTTTGCTACAACCTCATAGTATTCCTCATGCTAGTTTTCATCTATAAGCTAATCACCGTGATCATCATAAACTTGACCTCCAAGCGGGTGCGAAAGGGGCTTATAGGCAACATAGACGGGCTTCTAGGACTTTTGGTCGGCGGCCTGAAGGGCGTCTTGCTGGTTTTTATTTTGCTGGCGCTGATTCTCCCCGTATCACTTTTTATAAGCGAATCCGCACGAACTTTTATGGAAGACGCTTTGTTCTCGTCCATATATGCCAAAGATTTGCACAACAACAACCTTCTGTTGCTCGCTATCAAAGATCTGTTCCATTTTTGAGCTTGCCCAACGAAAGATTTTGGCGGTTCGGGTCTCAGGCTTTAGCGCGAGACCCGGACCGCCATCAAAATTAACTCGAGTTACGCCGCAACTGTCTACAGGTCAGAAAGAAACAGCCGACGCCCGTCTATCGCATTTTAGCCGGAACCATCCTCAAAATACGAAAAAGCGTTTCTAAATTCAGCGCTTTGTCAACGCGGATCGAAGCCAACTCTTCGGCTTTCCCGTTTTCGCCGACCGCGCCCATGAGCGAAAGCCAATACCCGTCGTCACCGGGCAGCTCCACGTTGCGGACGGCTTCCAAGGGTATGGAAACCTTTCCTTTTTTTCCGCCTGCGTCATGGATTAGCCGGCCGCCTGCGAGTTCAAGCTTGTCCCCGAACGAAATACTTAACCTGTCGATATTTTCCGCCGTCACGTCCTTTAACAAAAAGCTGGAAATGAGCGTCCCCAGATCGTCCGCAAACTGGTGGAAATTGGAGACACGAAGCCCTCCCGTGCCATTTGCCAAAGTAACTTTTTCACCGTCTTTCTTGACCACTGTTATCTGGCGCACGTTTCTAATAGTTGCGTCGGATATGCCTTTTACCTCATTGAAATCCATCGCCGTGACTTTCGATCTGTTGGTCACCGCAAAACCGCGCTCATAGAGAACCGCCGATCCGAATCTTACAAGAAAAAACGCTCCCAGAACGCAAACCGAGCCTCCTGCGAAGAAGATGAGCTTGAGCAACATGCTCTGCTCCACCTCCCCCAATATGCCAGGGCTTACAACCTCAAGTATTCCTGCTGCAAAAAAAATAAAAGCAAGGCCAAAGAACAGGAGTCTTTTTTTTAATACCTCTCCTGACGTCGCAGTGCATTTTAATAACTCTTTACCAAAATTAGCTTCATAATTCATGCCGAATCCTCCAAAATTAACTGCTGAACGACGCTTCCTTATAGGGGCTGTCCCCGCCGCTCAGTAAGTAGCGCAATATCCCGCATACGCCTTTTGAGTCGTCGCCGTAACCCAACGCGCGTCCCAGGACATACCCCGCCAAATACTCCCGCCAGTTGCGATAAGCATTTACCGCGCCGTCTGCGGCAACCTGCATGAAGCCCCACGCTTCGTCTTCCCCCATATACCCCATTTTAACACTATACCTGGCAATGAAGCCCGTCCGCCCGAAATCCCATGCGGAGACGGTTCTGATCCACGACAGCTCATGTTCCGAATATCCCAGGTAGATCAGCATCTCCCTGGCAACTTTGTAGGACTCCATGCCCATGTTGATCCTTGTTGCGAGCTTTTGTAGGACGATTTCCCGAAACGACTCCAGTTCCTCATCAGTCAATCCGTCCAGCGTCGTCTCGGCACGGCTCGTCTCTGTTATCATATCGTAGACGGCGTCCTTTAGATCCGCCGTCTCCGCTGTGCCGTATAAATCCTCTAAGGGACGAAACACGCGAGCTATCGTGGCGCGAAGCGCATTTTCAATACCCGTCATATCATGCAGATCTTCCAACCGAAACGGGGCGTTCCTTTTTCTCGGCACAAGGGTTTTATAAACGTCGTCCGCGAAAGGAGTGTGACCGTCGGCGTTTGCCAAATTTTTCGCCGTTGACAATGCTTCTTTCTGGGCGCCGATACCCCACCCTTCGCCAAGCATCTCCCTCACCTCGTCCTTACCGCTCATGATCTTAAATGTACGGCACGACTCTTTATTCTGGGTGAACAAGACGGAGCTGAACGTCAACAATCTTTTCTGCCCGTCCGAAACGGGATTTTCCGCCTCAAACCTGCGCCTCTCCTTTGATCTGAGTGACCTGAGGATATACCTCGTTAGAATTCTATTTTGAAGACTATAGTATTTTAGCACTTCCACCGCCTTTCAGGTCATTTTTTGTCGATTTTCTACCACGTCTGATCAAGAGGTTTCAACCTCAAATTTAATTATACACGATACTTTCGAAAAAGCAAGCGCTTTTTCTGCCTCTCTCAAGCTCTCTGAAAGTCGCAAGCTTAAGCGCCGTAGAAATTCATGGCAAACCGCTCGCCCCCTACGCCCTTCGCCCCTGCCCCGACCTCCAGCGGGGTCAGGCAACTCGGTATCCTTCTTGGGCAACCGTCCTCCGGCCAGTCCTGCGCTTTCTAATACTAATCCGCTTCAAGGTAACGTTTTAAATGCGTATCAGTATTAGGGACATAAAAAAACAGACAGACCTGTTTTTATGTCCACAAAAACAGGTCTGCCTGTTTTGGCAGGGCACCCCAAAAAGACATTGACTAACTTTTGTGCCCTGCACTCCCGATGTCCCAAAACCCGCTTCGCGAATTTTGGGACATAATAACGTTGGCAGGGCGCTCCAAAAAGACATTTGTCCCAAAACCCGCTTCGCGGGTTTTGGGACAGCATAATCTTGGTGAAGGTGGTGGGAATCGAACCCACGTCCGAAAACATTTCCACGAGAATTTCTCCGAGCGCAGTCGGTGGTTATTTCTTCGCCTCAGGCAGGGTCCGCCGACATTCCCTGCGCGAAGCTATCCCGTAAGTCCCTCGCGCTACCGGGAGATCACGCGAAGTTTTCCTGTATGTCGGCGCCAGGCCCCTGGCCTACAGGTGAGCCAAGGCTGACGACGCTGGCAGAATTAAGCTGCTAATGCGTAATTGTTTTCAGATTTCGCGTTTCTTTTAAACGTGCCATTATTAACGTGGACTGGCAAACCACGGCTCGCTTATCCGGCTTCTACATCCCCGTCGAAACCATTACACCCCCCTAATGGGAAGTCCGAAAAACATCCTCCTTCCTGCCGCCGTCCCCCCCCGCGCCCTGCGGGACGCGCGGCCTTAGGCCGCCTACCTGAGCGAGCGCTTCATCATCTTGCTCATCCTGCGCTCCTCGTCGCGTTTCGCGATGTCCTCGCGCTTGTCGTAAAGCTTCTTGCCCCGCGCCACGCCCAACTCCAGCTTCGCCAGCCCCTTCTCGTTCAAATAGATGTTAAGAGGCACCAGCGTCAGCCCTTTTTGCGTGGTCAGCCCTATCAGCTTCCGTATCTCCTGCCTATGGAGCAACAGCTTCCTGGGGCGAACGGGGTCAACGTTGAAGCGGTTCCCCTGCTCGTAAGGGCTTATATGCATCCCGAAGATGATGACCTCGTTCTTCACCGTCTTCGCGAAACTCTCCTTCAGGTTCACCTTGCCCTGGCGCAGGGACTTAATCTCCGTCCCCGTCAGCACTAAGCCCGCCTCGTAGGTGTCCTCTATAAAAAAATCGTGTCTGGCTTTTTTATTGTTAGCTATCAGCTTTTTATGTCCCATAAGCCCTAAAACGCCCGGCAATCAAGCAGACGAAGCCTCGCCGCCCCGCGCCTCCTGAGTCCGCCCCAACAGGCCGAACTGATTAAAAGGGAACACCCGTAAGAACGCCATGCCGATGATCTTGTCCTCCGAGACCAGGCCCACGTCCGGATTGCGGCTGTCGAAGCTGTTCTGCCGATTGTCGCCCATCACAAACACCTTGCCTTCAGGTATCATCATGTCCCCCACATAGCCGATGGTGTACTGCTCCTTTATGTAGTCCTCCTTCAGCATCTCGCCGTTCAGGTACACCGCCCCGCCGGTGATCTCCAACTCGTCCCCCGGAACTGCGATAACCCGTTTTATAAGAAGCTTCTCCTTCCCGTCCTCAGACTCGAGGTTGGAATGGAACACCACTATCTGGCCGTGCTTGATGTCGGAGAACCTGTACTGTTGCTTGCTGAGGAAGATATAGTTGTTCTCGTACAGCGTAGGCTCCATCGAATGCTCCTTGACGATGGTGGGCTTTATGAACTGCATTATGAGCAACGCCACAGCCACAGCTATCAGTATATCCCTAATCCATTCTTTCATGTGTCCTCGTCACCTTTCCCGACCGCGCCAATCCCCCGCGTTCACGCGCCGCCGAACAGGGCGGCCTCGATAATCCCCATGCTAGGGGGCAACGGCGCCGTCACCACCAATCCCTTCAAATACGCCAGCTCGTCCTCAGCGTCCTCGAACACCAGCTTGTGGGCGTGCAAAAACTGGGAACTCAAGCCGAACTGCCCGTTGATCCTCGCGTTAACGGCAGGATCCCCGTATTTCGGGTCCCCGATGACGGGAAAGCTGGCCGCCGCCAACTGGGCGCGTATCTGGTGGGTTCTTCCCGTCACCAGCTCCGCTTCCACCAGCGTGTAGCCCTTGCCTGTCTTGACGGGCCGTATGAGGGTCTCCATATACTTTGAGCCCGCGTCCCGCCCGCAGGCGCCTGGCCCGCCGCCCGCCGCGTCCTTCATGTCGTCCGATTGCCCGGCCGGCGCGGCGCCCACCATGTTTTTCGCGCGGTTCTTGCGCATGACGTGCTGAAGTTCCGAGCTATCCCTAATAATACCCTTAACGACCGTCAAATAAAACTTGCGTATGAATCCCCGCTCCTGAACCATTCGGTTCAAGGTCTTGACGGCGGCGTGGGTCTTGCCGAAAATCACCAGACCGGTAGTGTTCCTGTCCAGGCGGTTCACCGGCGAGGGCGCGAACGTGTCGCGTCGACCGGGTTTGAAAGAGCCTTGCTCGGACAGGTAGGCGACGACCTGGTTGGCGAGGGTGTTCTTCTTCTCCACGCGGTCGCCGTGGGTCAGCAGGCCCAGGGGTTTCTCCGCGATGAGCAGATTCGCGTCCTCATAAGCCACCTTAAACTGCCGTTTCGCCTTCGCCTCGGGCCGCCTGCCCGCATACGCCGCCAATTCGCCGTCGGCGACGTAAAGGCACAACTCGTCGCCCGCGTTAAGCTGGCGGCTCAATTCCACGCGCCTGCCGTTGACCTTGACGTCCTTCCGTATCATCTTGTATATCAGGCTGAGCGGGGCGTTCCTCAAATATTTCTTGAGGAAGCGGTCCAGGCGCTGGTCGCCCTCGTCCTCGGTTATTATGATTTTCTCCATCAATATATTATACAACCGGGAAAGCATAATTTCAACATGCAGGGGGGCGGA
>JAIRPE010000036.1 GCA_031257175.1 Eubacteriales Family XIII. Incertae Sedis bacterium
TTGATTCTGGTGAAACCTGAAAGAATCACGGACAGAAAAAGCGCAGCGGCCATGGCCGCCGCGAGCTTGGCTTGTCTTTCGCGTTCCCGCATGTGCTACTCCTCTATGCGTTGCTCCTCCAAAGGGAACTTCTAAAAATGGCGTCATGTTTTTGCGTATCTACTAGATTATACCAAGAAAAGCGCCTGAGGTTCAAGTTACGGTTGTGTTGCAACGTCGGAGCGGTACGCTGACGGTGCGCCGCTTCACAAATTAGCGATCAGACCCTCCGCTCCGATACATAACCATGGGATAAAAATAGCGGGTATCATATTGGCCACTTTTATTTTTTTTATTTCTAAGAAATTGAACCCTATAGCCGCCACTATCAGACTGCCTACCGCCGACATCTCCGTTATTATTTCCGTCGTCAAGAACGTTTTCGCGAGGCCTGCGGCCAATGCTATGCCGCCTTCATAAATTAAAACAGGCAACGCCGAAAAAATCACGCCGACCCCCATGGTCGAAGCAAAAATCACCGAAATCGACCCGTCGAGAATCGATTTGGCGAACAATGTCTCATGATTCCCTTGGAGCCCGCTCTGCATGGCTCCCACAATGGCCATAGACCCGGTGCAGAAAAGTATGCTGGCGTTCACAAAGCCCTTGGAAAAATTACCCTCCGAAAATCCGAACTTCCGTTCAGCCCACGCCCCAACGTCAGTCATGGCCTTGTCTATGTCAAACAATTCACCGATAACGCTGCCAACCACCAAACTTAAAATAAGCAGAATCATCCTCTGATTATCCAAAGCCCCCTTTATTCCTACAAAAATAACGCTAAGACCCAAGGCTTTAGTGATAATGTCCTCAAATCGGCCCGGTATGTTCTTCAGCAAAAACATGCCCAGCAAACCGCATACCGCTATTGTCGCGGCGTTGACCGCAGCTCCTATCATTTTTTCCTCTCTCTCATATAAAAGAACAAGTATTGCTGCGCTATGCCCGCATAGCCTTGGAATCGCTCTTTCGCGTAATCGGACAGTCTGCCCCTGTTATCCACGTCCAAGCTATATAGCTCTTGCATAGCCCTGCTTATCCAAACGTCAACGGGAAACCCTTCCGTGTGGCCTAAGCCAAATAACGCTACGCACGCCGCTACTTTCGGCCCCACGCCGCGAATTGAAAGCAATGCCCGCATAGCCTCGTCAAACCCCACGTCTCGCAGGGCGTCAAGAAACTCCATACCGCCAAATCTTATCACCTGTTCCGCAGCCTCGACTATGTATCCGGCTCTATACCCCAGTCGGCACGCCGACAGTTGTTCGGCGCTTACGCCCGCTAACGTTTCCATGTCGGGGAACCCGTGGTGATTTCCGCCCTCACGAGTGTTCAGGCGCTCGCCATGTTCGCGGCATAGACTCTCAATGCAGGCTTTTATTCGCGGTATATGGTTGTTTTGGGATATAATAAACGATATTAAAGTTTCCCACGGGTCTTGATTCAGTATCCTGATGCCTTCTCCGTAGCTTATGGCATTAGCCATGACTTCGTCGTTCTCTGACAACCGTCTTTTTATCTCTCCATAATCTCTGTCCAAATCCAAATAGCGTGTCCAGAAAGCTCTTTCCGATTTTTCGTCTTCTTTATCTCCGCGCCCCCCTCGTTCGACGCTTATGACTACTCGACCGAAACGCGACGCGCTTTCATCCTGGCTGAAACTTATGTTGGCGAACCTATGGCCAACTCCGCATCCGATTATCCCCGCGAAGCTGCCGTCGTCTCTCCTGTTCCATCTGAACGCTTGGCCGCAATTGAAAATATGGTCGAGATCAAAGTCCGTGACATTATCAATTACTATTTCCATAATCAGCCGCAAACCTTGCTTAGGCCTCTGATGTCAACGTTGACTTCTTTCACGTTTATCGACGTCATTCGTTCCAGTTCCCCCATAATTCGTTTTTGCAACGACATCGCGGCGTCAAACACCTTCAGTCCGTAGGTAATATTGACGGATATCCAAATCCGCATGCCGCCTTCCTCATTACTGACATTTACTTTCAGAACCGAATCTATCCCCTTGACGTTCATGCTTGCGGCAAGGGCCATGTCGGCTATCGCTTTGTTGGAAATACTGTACCTGCCCAAATAACTGAACGAAGGCCTGACTACGGAGCGTTCGGTTCCCCTTACCGCGGCGCCTCTGAAATCCTTGAGTATCCTAAGCGGATGCATAAAATAGCCGGAAAACTCTTTTTTCAACTGGAAAGTGGGCGCAGGGATAACATGTTTGCCACGCTCGTGCCTTTCCCTGGAAGCTATGCGCCTTTCGTCCTTGGTGGTGATGTCTTCAATGGCTATCATTTCGCCTGGTTTTGGCAATTCCAGCCTATCGGTGATACGCTCTATCATTTTTTCCGAAGTCCCGATTACAAGAATTGACGCAGGCGCGATCTCTTCTATTTTAGCCATAACTTTCGCCTTGTGATCCTCATCGGTAAAAAGGGCCGTTTTTATAGCCTTTATCTTCGTTTCCTGCCGTTTTGCGGATATGCCCGACAAAATGCTGTTGCCTGATATGAAAAGCCCGTCATCCAATATGCTCTCTATGCCCTTCGCCCTGCAAAGGTTTATGGCCTGGTAGCTCTTGCCGCTACCGCTTTTCCCTGTCAATCCGTAAATCCTCATGCGCATCCCTGAAACGCGGCCCCTCAAAAGCGAGCTTCGCGCAATGTTTGTTAACCAGTCCAACATTCTATCTACAAAATAATTATAGCAAAGTTCCTTTACTTCTCGCCTCTACTATGTTATCATATTCTGGTGCATGTTACCACACGTCATGCTGAAAAGTATTTGTAAAGGAGGAGTACCCATGGCATACGTTATCAATGATTCCTGTATCGGTTGCGGCGCCTGCGTCGCGGAGTGCCCTACAGAGGCTATTGCGGAAGGCGATATCTATGTGATCAGTGCCGACAAGTGCATAGATTGCGGCGCTTGCGCCGATATTTGCCCTGTTGACGCGCCTGTTCAAGCTTAAACGAATATCGTCACAAGATGCCGTTTTCATAGGCGTTTATGGCATCGGCGAAGCTATACGCAAAGCCTGGCGACGGAATACCGTTCCCTGTGGATATGAAAATGTACGGGGTTCCTTTTTTTACGGCCATAGTCGCCAGGCAAAGCCCCGCCTCGTCCGTATAGCCGCTTTTGCCTCCCACCAATACGCCCCCTTCGAAATCCAGCGCCCCGAAGCCGTACATTGCGCCGTTCTTCAGCAGTCTGCCCTCGGCTCTTAAATCTGTAGGCGAGGTCATATATTCTTTCGCGGTGAACACTTCCTTGAATTTGCTGTTATTTAAGGCGAACAGCAACAATTTGCCCAGATCCTTTGCCGTAGTGAAGTGTCTGTCGTCGTGAAGTCCGGTGACATTGGCGAAGTGGGTGTCGTTCATCTGCAGCTCCCGCGCCCTGGCGTTCATCATTCGGACAAAACCGGCCTCTGAACCCGCTATCGCGTAAGCTAGGGCCACGCAACACTCGCCGCCTGACTCCAACACAGCGCCGTATATTATGTCCTGAACGTGCGCTTCTTCTCCGGGCAAGAAACCCGCCATTGTTGAATTCGCTTTGTATAGCGCAGGGAATATGTCTTTATTAAATCTTATTTTCTCCGGCAACGACGGCATATGTTCTATGGCTATGAGCGCCGTCATGAGTTTTGTCAGCGATGCGGGATAAACTCGTTCTTTCTCTCTCTTCTTGACCAAGATATCACCGGTGTCAACATTGCAAAGCAAAGCCGAGCCGCTGTATATGCTCCCCGTGTCGAACATAGGGTTTGCTTTTCCAAGTACCTGACTTAGTTTGGCTGATATGCCCGCCTTGCTCAAGGCAGGAGCATTCTCATAAGAAGGATACAAAGCGTCGGGCGGCATAACGCTTTCCGGCGGCGGCGTCTCTCTGATGGCTATTATTTTCTCCAATGGGCTTCCCGGAATCTCCAACACGCCTAAACAAGCAGTCCCATACGAAGAGACAAGCGAAACAAATGTAAGCGCGACGACCGCAGGGCGGATGCCACGCTCGGCAACACGGCTCCGCGACCCTTGGGCTCCGACGTCGGCGACGCCCGCACTCCACGGCGCCTCTGGGTCGGCTTGCATATGACGCGAAGGAACGTCCGCCGTCGCGCCGAAAGTAAAGCCTAGCTTTACCCTGCCAACGGACGCCCCTTTTCCTGTTTTTATGCGGCCAGGAGTTAACCCGAACACACACGGCTTACTGTTTCCTGGCTTTTTCGCCAGGCCGCAGCCGGATTTTCCGACAACCAAACCACTGTTTTTCGCCAACATACCTCTCCTAACGAAGTTAATACGCCTACTCTATCTCTATCGTCATTTCTCGAAGGTTACTTAACTCCATTGGAAGAATGCCGCAAAACAGCGCCGTCCTAACTTACCGCCTTAACGCCCTCCTGGAACGCCCGCAAATTCATTTCTACAAAAGCGGCCTTGACGTTGCGTTTTATCACTGCATCCCAGTTTATTCCTGAAATGCCCATAGCCTTAACAAGAGCGCCTAGCAACACGAGGTTCATAACCTTCGCGTTGCCGATGCTCTCAGCTATATCGCCGGCTCTGAACGCCGACACCTCAACGCGTGACGCCAATTCTTCCAGTATGCCGCCAGGATAAAGGCTTTGTCCCATCAATATGGGGGCGGACGGTATCTCAAAGTCGTTGATCACCATTTTGCCGGAAGGTTTGATGTACTCCAGCCATCGCAACCCTTCCATCTTTTCAAAGGCGACCACTACATCCGCCTCTCCCTTTCCTATTATGGGCGAATACACCTTCTTCCCATATCGCACCTGAGTGCTTACATTGCCTCCTCTTTGGGACATGCCATGGATTTCAGACATTTTGACGTCATATCCGGCCTCTATAAGTCCTTCCGACAATATTTTGCTGGCTAAAATCGTGCCCTGGCCTCCAACGCCTACCAGCAGAATGCTCTTAAGTCCATCACTCATATATCCCTCCATATGCGCCAATCGCGCCGTTCACGCTCCGGCCTTAATACTAATCCGCATTTAAAACGTCACCGTGAAACGGATTAGTAGATACTATCTTCCGACATCCGCCCAACAATCCGGGGCGGAATTTAAAAAAGGATAAGTATAAGCCCGGAGAAAAGCGTCACGCTAATCAAAACTCCCCGCACAACGTCTCACCGGTGGTGATGTCCGTCACGATCTTCAGTCCCCTGTTTCTAACGTCATAAATTTTCACGATGTCCTCCAGACCCTCGTAGTCAATTTCTCCGCCAAGTTTATCCAACAGGCTTTCCTGTCCGTCAAAAAAATGAGGATCATAATAGACGGTCGTGTTCTTGTTTTCAAAAATAGATGCGTAAAATATATCTGCCTCAACTAAATCTTGGAAAAAATGGCTCCCGAAAGACAACTCCGGCATGTATCCGGCGCCTTCATAGGCCACCTCACAAGCCACATTTATGTTGCTTATCTCCGCGAATTTCACCGGCACGCCCAATTCCGGGGAACTTGTGCCTATTCTTCCAGGGGCCAGCAACATTACGGCTCCTGCCTCGTTTTTGAAATGCTGGTTGATTTCCCCTATTAACCGCGCTACGCCATGCTTCTTGTGGTAGGGATACTCGTAGTACGCGGCAGGCTCCACTTGTATAACATGACTTATCTCCTGCGAGTACGCGCCCCCCATCGTTCCGCCGTTGAGATGGAAAAACGTCTTGTCGCGGCTAATTTCGGGGATTCGTTTCCTAATGCCGCTGCCTCCTACCTGCAACGGCCTGCACTGAAGGAGATTGATTAAAAAACTCCCGTCCTGAGAAAAATTCACCGCGAATTCCATGTCCACCGGATAATCGTATTCTTCCTGAATAGCCGCGAGCATCTTGCGCAAGCAGTCCACAAAATCCTCGCGCCGCAAAATGTTATCACAAGTCGTATACACTATTTTCCGATGTATGCCCAGCTCCTTCAACTCCCTTTCACGATTGAAGTCGTGCTCTATCATCATGGCTCTCGACCAGTCCTTCATTTTGGTCTGAACATACTCCAAATCCAGCGTTGCTAACGAATTGGTGGCGAACTCCAGCACATCCACTTTGTGTTGGGCGAACCTTGACACGTCCGCGCCGCTGTTGGCCCTGAGTTCCGGCTTATCCAAGGCCGCGATGCGAGGGTAATCCCCGCCCGTCCTGTCCACCGCTCTAGTGCCGAGTCCCATGACCATTCTCACCATCCCTGTCGTCGGATCTATATCTTTAGACCACCTGTAGGAGTTGTACGAATAGGCCACCCCGGCCGCCATAGGCATATAGAAGTCCTGAAACAGGGAGCCCGAGACCCGTTGCACCAGTAAGGCCATCTGCTCATCCTTGTCAGCCAGCCCCCTTTGCAGACGATACTCCAAAACCGACTCGTCCATAGTGCTGGCGTACACCGTTTTCACGGCGCGCTCAAAAGCTTCCAGACGTTCCTCCAGCGTGCCCACGTTCACGCAGAACACAGATTCGTACTTGCCCGCGAAAGCATTGCCGAAGCCGTCCTCCAGCAAACTGCTGGAGCGCACTATTATGGGGCTTCGCCCGTAATACTCCAGCATTCTGCGGAATTGTTCACGGATATTCTCGGTAAACACGCTCTCCATGATCTTTTCCTTAAGCACCTCGGCCACGGCGAAATATCCGCGCTTCGTCCTCTGCTTCAGTTTGAGGCTCCAACAGTTGTTTTTAATCAAGAACGTATAATAGAGATTGGAACATATATAGAACGAATCATGGGCCTCCAGCAGTTCCGCGATCTTCGGCAACCTTTTCTCCACGATCATGCGCGACAGTATCATGCCCGTCGCCTTGCCGCCAATGCTTCCGACGCCTATCATCCTGGCCTTTATCTCCAAAATATCGTTGAGCCCCACGTTCTTCTCCGCTATGTTGAGGATGCGCTCGTCATTGCCGAATACCAGCCTGCACAACGCCCGCAACCCGCCGTTCAGCGTGTCTGCGGCGCTATAGTCGCGTTGCTTCTCAAGAAAAAAACGTTCCCAGCTGTCCAGACGCTGCTCGCTCTCCACATTGCCGCTCGCGCCGATGATGGAGTAGAATCGGCTCATGTCTATGCCGTTAGTCAAGGGTTCTATGACGTTCGGGTCGCCAATATCCACCATATGAGGTAAAAACATGCTATAGGTGTAGCGTTCGGTCGCGCGCAAGGGATGCAGATACAGTTCCTCGTTGTGACGGAACACGTCCAGAATAACCTGGGAGCTTTCCCTGATTCTGGCCATCGCTTCTACCGAATGCGTGTTCCTGTATACGGCGTAATAGGCAACGCAATTGTATTTGGTAATATCAGAGGTCAGGACGACGAAAAAATTGCCCATCATGAAGTCAGCTACCCATTCTTCCTGAAGCATGCTCAGAGGATCGAAAATATAGTGGGTGTCGTAGCCCTCCTTCTCGATGACGTCGTGAATGCCCATCACCACGCTTTCGAACCCGTCCCTGGGATCAACATCTATAACCCTAAGCCCGGCCATAGAAGGCAGGATGTCCGCTCCTTGCCCAAATCTGAAATATATCGTGTTCCTGAGTTCGCGCAACGAGGCCCTGGCAAAAGGCTCCGCAAAGAACGCGTATTCTCTGAAGTCCGCGACCTGCCAGACTATGTTGTCCCCATATCTCAGGTATTCCAACGCCCTGTCCAGCCCAGTCAGGCCAGAAAGCGCTTTCTTTTGGTTTATCACGATTTCACCTCCGTTGGCGCGTCAATTGCTTGCGTCGCAGAGACGTGCCTACGCCAACAAAAAAAGATGGAAGGCACGCACCATCTTTTTTAATGCGCAGGCTGCCTGCGCGAGGAGCCGACAAGCGACATTCAGGCGTTAGCCTGACGCGCTTTGTTAAATCTGGCGGCTATCCTCGACACCTTTCTGGAAGCGGCGTTCTTGTGAATAACGCCCTTGGCCGCCGCTTGGTACAGACGTTTCTCGGCGAGCGCGAGCTTGTCTTTCGCCGCCGTGATATCTCCGCTGGCTAACGCTGTCTCGAAGGATTTGAGTATCTCCTTGCAATGGCCCTTGACTCTCTTGTTTCTTGCGGTCTTCTTAGCAATCACGCTAATCCTTTTCTTCGCGGATTTAATATTCGCCATTAATGTGTTTCACCCTTTCTACTTCGTTCATACAAAGATTTATTCAACTCTAAGAAGCCTCTAAAAGGCCGCAAGACCGCGCCGAATATCCGGCGGGAGACGTTACGGGAACTTTTAGAAGCGCTCTCTCGCTTATAGTTTACCATATCGGCATTCATAACGCAAGCGCAGGAAACGCTTTGGCAAAAATTAGGATGAGTTATGACAATATTAATTCATTTTCCTTTTGTACTTGGCCACGCCGCGGCAATATGCTAAAATATATGCTGACGGTCTTTTATCACCTGTGTTAGGAGGATGTTATGTTGGACAAAGGCTACGTTCAAGTTTACACCGGCAACGGCAAAGGCAAGACCACGGCGGCGTTGGGGCTGACCCTCAGGGCCTTGTGCGCGGGCTTTCGGGTGTTCTTCGGCCAATTCATGAAGGGCCAGGACTATAGCGAGCTGAAAGCGGTCGAGCGTTTTGAGAACCTGGAGCTTGTCCAGTTCGGGACTCCCGAGTTCGTGCGCGGGGAACCAAGCGAGACGGACAAGGAGCAGGCCAGGGCCGGCCTTGAGCGCATGGAGCGGGCGCTGGAATCCGGGGAATACGACGTCGTTGTCTTTGACGAGGTCAACACCGCGATGCATTTTAAGCTCCTGTCGGTCGCCGAGGTGCTGGGCGCGCTGGCAAAACGCCCCGAAAACGTGGAAGCGGTGCTGACGGGCCGACACGCGCCCCCCGAGATAATAGAGCGCGCGGATTTGGTGACTGAGATGAGAGAAGTGAAACATTATTACAACGCCGGAGTCCCGTCCCGCGTCGGCATAGAGGACTGAACACGAAAACCACAAATACGTCGGATAAAACACTGCCTTGGAGCGTACTGGCAGATACTATCTTCCGACGTCCGCCCAATGGTTTTGGGCGGAATTTAAAAAATATAGATAAAAATAGATAACAAATACAAGGAGATTCACAAATGAGCAGACGCATAGTATCTGTCGCCATTTTGGTGGCGTTGCTCGCGTGGCCATGCGCCGCCGTGTCCGCGAGCCCCGCCGGGAGCGCGCCGGAAGGGCTTTACAGCTTGGCCGACGAAGGCGCCTACAACAGATTCACCAACAACGTCAAGGGCTACAGCCTGCTCGTCGGCAAATCCATGTCGGTGGACATGAGCCTTTCCGGCGTCGCCGCCACGCTTGAAAGCCCCGACGTCAGAATACGGATATTCACCCAGTCCTTGGGCGAGGTCTCCCGCGCCTCATATCAAGCGTATTCCAACGGGTTTCTCAACAATGCCGTTGACCACGTCCTGGAGTACCAGGGCTATCAGGACATTGGCGGCTGGAACGCCTACATCACCCAATGGTACCGCGGCAAATTGCTCCGCGTGGCCAATGACAAAAATTACTACGTCTGCATCGACGTGCCGATCAACGCCGGCGAAGTCCTGACCATTTTCATGAGCGCGTCCCAGCCCATATATCTCAGCGGCGGCTACGCCTATCTGATCGAGGGGCTGAAGCTTTGCGAAAAGACAGCCCCGCCCTATGTGCGCAAGGCGGCGCCGGGCGACAAGCGGGCGCGCGGCTGGAACGCGGAGACGCAGACGTTTTTCGACCATTACTTTAACGCCGCCGCGCCGCTGGCCTGGGGGATATTCGAGCCCACCTTCCCGCAGTTCACCTATTACCTCAGGGATATCGAGACTCAGGTCGGCTATACCTTCCCCGTCACGCTGAATTACTCAGGGTTCGAGAACAAGACCATGCACAGCGAGTTGGACGCGCGGCTGCGGGCCGCCCACGCCGAGGGCAAAACGCTGGAGCTGACGTTGCAGACTTCCGCGGCGGCCGAAGGCGAGAGCAACCAGGTGTACCAAGTCCTAAACGGCGAGTACGACGAATTTTTGCGCAATTACGCGAAGTCCGTGGCCTCTTTCGGCCACCCCGTCCTTTTTAGGCTGGGGAACGAGATGAACGGGGACTGGTGCCCCTATTCGGGCTACAACACCAGCCGCGACCCGTCCGTTTTCGTGGAATTCTACAAGTACGTCTATGACCACTTCAAACGGGAGGGCGCGGCGAACGTCATTTGGGTTTGGAACCCCAACGGGAAGTCGTTCCCGGATTTTGACTGGAACAATGAGCTGATGTACTATCCCGGCGACGATCTGGTGGACGTGGTGGGACTGACCGCCTACAACACGGGCAATTATTACCCCGGCGAGACTTGGAAAAGCTTCGCGGAGCTTTATGACAACCTCTATTACCCTTACTTGGAAAAGTACGACAAGCCGTTCATGATAACGGAGTTCTCCTGCGCGCAACTGGGCGGCGACAAAGCGCAGTGGATACGTGACATGTTCGTCCACATCAAGTATTATGACCGCATTAAAATGGCGGTCTGGTGGAACGCGGCCGATTATGACGCTTATGGCAATATCTCCAGATCCTACTTTATCAACGCCCCCTATTCCCTGACCAAGATTTTCAGGGAAAACCTGAATGGCGCGTCGCCCGCGAGGCCCGCCGACGTCTCGTGGAAGGAGAGCGTGTTCGCTTAGAACCCCCTTATGCCGCCAACCCTATTCGGGCTTAACCCCAGGCCGAACAACCGGCAGGAGGGCGCGACGCGCCCTCCTGCCGATTGTTGTTCGATAATCAAGCAGGGGCCCCCTCACCCCACCCAGCCGTAAACATAATAACTATAGCCTACCGCGCGGCTCATCTCCGACTCGGGCAGGACGCGCCCGTCCAGCTTGCGGGGGGCCCCTTCCGCCAGGGCGGCGCCGTAGCGGAGGAAAACGCGCAGGGCCTGGGGCGAGTCCATGTGCTCGTTGCCGAAGGCCAGCAGGGCCTCGGCGTCGCCCGCCAACAGCGCCGCCTCGGTTTCCGCGTCGTGGCCCGCCACCTTCTCTATTGGCTCATAGTGGGAAAAGTCCACGGAGCAGAGCAGGAAAACCCTCCTGTCCTCCCCTAACCCTCGGATGTGTTCGGCCAGCCTGTCCAGGGTCTCGGGCGCGGCTCCCTTCCCCACCAGCAGCGCCACCACCTTGGCGTCGGGCAGATAGCACTTGATGAAGGGCGTCTGGACGGACGCCGAGTGGTCCGCCTCCAGCCGCCCGGCGTCCTCCCCCGCCAGCCCGCGCAGGCTCGAGTCGCCCAATATGGCGGCCACGGCCTCCCTGTCCGTCTCCAGGACGCCGAAGGGGGTGTTCCAGCTTAAAGGCGAGAGTGTCACGGGGAAGCCCTGCCCGCTGTGGTTGGGAGCCACTACGAACACCGTGTCGCAGCCGCCCTGGGCGGCCACGGTTTTCAAAACGCCCGCCGTGTAGTCCATGCAAGGCAGGAAGTGGGGCGAGGTGGCGGCCCTTAGCTCGCCGCCCGCGTCGTAAGCCTCGGCGGCGTCGGCCTTGAAAAAGCCGTTTTCCTCGTAATACAGGCATTCCAGCAGTTCCTGGGGCTCGGGGGAGGCCGCGGGGGCCTCTTCTTCCTCGGGGAGGCGCCCTGCGGCCTCCCCCGCCCCCTCAGACGCGCCCGACGCGGCTTGGCCGCCTCCCTGCCCGCAGGCCGCGAGGATCAAGGCCAGAAGCGCCAGCGCCGCCAGTCCCGCCCCCGCCGCCCAGCGGCGGCGGCGCGGCCTTCTCACGGCTCCACCCTGACGCGGCCGCGCTCCGTGAACCGCATGATGCTGCTGTTCTCGGCGCCGTAGGCGTCGGCCTCCACCACGTATTCGCCGGGCAGCACGGCCCTGGCGTAATAGGTGAGGCTGACTTTCTCGGGCATGACCCGCGCGGAGGGGTCATAGCCCCTGTTGTAAACGTTGCCGTCGGGATAGACGGGCCTCACGTAGAAGCGCAAATTGCCGCCCTCGCCCTTCACCGCGTAGCCCGCGCTGTTCCAGCCCTGCTCCGCGAAGCCGACGAAACGCAGGCCCGACGGCGCCGCCGCGTTCAGCACGTATCCCTCCGCCGTCGCCTTAGGGCTGAATTCCATATCCACGGTGACTTCCAGCGTCTCGCCCAGCTTAAGCGTGTCCTTGCTCAGGCTCTTTCTCACCGTCACGCCGTCCAGAGCCTCTCCCCGCGCCTCTTCCAGACTGCCCGCGTATCGGGCCCTCCAGCCCACTCGCCCTTCCAAGACCTTGAAATCCGCCCCCGCCAGCTGCTCTTCTCCCATTTCCAGATAATGGCTCGTCTCCTTCTCGAAGTCCGCCACTATCTCCTTACCCCCCAGCTTGTAGCTGTATCTGCTCTGGCTGGGCCTGGGCGCGTAATAGGCGAGCCAGGCCATCAGCTCGGGCAACGGCTCGTAGTCGTAGAAAGAATATTCCTGTATACGCCTCGTGAACCCCGCCGCGTCCGCGTCCCCCAAAACCGTCGTGAGCATGGCCGTCGCGGCGGTGAGCATGTACGCCTCCCTGGCGTTTTTGAACACGCCCTGGGCGCCCGCCTTCCCGTCGTAGCGCGCGTAGACGGAGTCGCCGTCCCTGACCATGAAGTCGTGGCTATCGGGGCTTAAGTTGTCCTCGTACCAATTCCGCGCGGTCTCCTTGTCGCCCATGGCGGCCAGGCCGACGGCCAGGAACGTCCGCTCCGTGAGGCTGAAGTCCCCCCCGTCCCTGACCAGGCCCCTGAGGTCGAACAGCACGGGCGCCCGCAACGCGCCCAGGCCCATGTAGGCCGCCGCCAGGTCGCTTCGGGAAGCCTCGCCGTCGCTGACTATGCGGTTGAAGTAGCTTGTCAGCGCCTCCCTGTCCAGGTAGTCGGCCACGCTGACCGCGGCCTTGGCGGTCAGCAGGGGGTCATGCTCGGAATAGGGCCACATGCGTATGCCGTTCTTCCATTCAGCCGCCTCGCCGTCGTCCGGCGGCAAAGCCCGCGCGGGGGTTTCCCCGCGCATTTCCGCCAATCGGTCTCCCGCCAGCGCGGAGGCCATGATTTGGTCTGCCCTGTTCCGCCCCGCGCCGTCCAGCCTGCCGAGGACGTCGTAGTACAGGCTGTTCTCCAAATCGTACAATGCCAATTCCACCGGCCAGCGTTTCGTGCTGACGCTCAAGCCTTTCCCCAGCTCGCCCCTCGTCTCCCTTGGGAAGCTCAGGAGGCTGTCCGTCACCGTGAAGGGCAACTCAGCGGCGTCGGAATGCCTGCCCGCTTTGGCCCTGACGCGCAGCGCGTACTCACCCTCAGGCAGGGCTCCGAAGTCCATGGCCACGAACTCCCCTGCGGCCCCTGCGGCGCTTTTTTTTGGCAATGGCCCCGAGGACGCTCCCGCTCCCGCCCCCGAGCCGCCGCCAGCGCTTACTACCTCAGCCTCGTAGCTTACCTGGTCCCCGCCGCCCACGGCCAGCCCCGCCGAGCGGAGCGTCACTCCCACGCTGTCCCCCGCTATGTAGCGCGTGTTCATGGCCGCGTTGATGAAGAAGGGCAGGCCCGCCGTCACGTTGCTCAGGGATTTGCCCGCCAGGGGCGTCTGGACGCCGTTCCAGCCGCCCTTATATCCACTGTAGGCGATGGCCGTGAGCCTCCAGGAGGTGATGTTGTCGGGCAACTTGAAGCTGACCCACGCCCGCCCGTCGGCTCCTGTCTCCCCCGTGATGAAGGCCGCCGTGTCCGCGAAGTCCTTCCTGTACGAGTCGTCCGCGCCGCCGTCCCCCATCTCGGCGCCGCCCGCGTCCACGACCGGGGGCGTGTAGGACACGTACTCGCGGTAGTCCTGGTAGAGCATTCGGTAAATTTCCTCCAGGGGGCGCGCCTCCTGGTTGTAGACGGCGAAGGCCGCCTCGTCGGCGACGCTCAACAGATAGCTGCCGCGAACAGGACGGCCATGATCTTTCAGCGTCAGCTCCGCGCGGAAGGTCTCGCCTGGGGCGTATCGCTCCTTCGAGGGGATGACTTCCACCTCCATGGACTTCTCGGGATAATCATACCGCAGCCCGCAACCCGCCACCGCGAACACGTGGCCGTCCTTGAAATAGGCTCCCATCACTCTGACGTTAGGCGTGTGCCGCGTCTCGAAATAGAAGCTGAAGTTGAAGCGCCCGTCCTCCAGGACGACGCCGTCGAAGACGTTGGCCCCAGCCACGACGTACAGAAGCCTCCCGTGGTCAGGGCGGCGGCGCTCCCAGTCCACTGCGGACATGGAGACCTTCTGACCCAGCCCGTGGCTCGGCGTCCCGTAGTTGTATTCGTCACGGCCCGAGTAAACGTCGTCGTCGAATCCATTGTCGCGGAAGAAATAGCCCTCCCCCCTGCTGTATCGGCTATAGGCCCTGAACCTGGCCGAGGGGACGGCGACGGTTTCCTCCAGCAGGGAGCCGTCGGGCATGCGGCAGGAGATTTTCACGCTGTAGGATTTGCTCTCCTCGTCGGGGCATTCGGGCAGCGCCAATTCCAGCGCCCCCTCCTCGCCCGTCATTTCCCTGGCCTCTATCAAGCGGTCCTCGCTTTTGTAGCTGTATGTCTCCACCGTGCGCTTGTTCAAGAAATCGTAATAGCTTCCGCTTTTTTCCTTGAGGTATTCCGTCTCCGTTATCTCCACGGCGCAGGAGAACCCCGCAGGAGCGCCTTTAAGCCCCGCGTAATCCCTGCCCTCCGTCGAGCCGTCCGCGCCCACCTTGCTGAAATCTATGGCGCAGGCCGAGACGCGCAGCCTCGCCAGGGCATCCTCGCCCCTTTCCGCCCGAGCTTCGAGCATGTAGTCCGAGGGGAAATACCGCGCTTGCCCGCTTCCGCTCACCGCCGTCGTCTCCGCTCCCGTCGTCTTGTAATGGAAGTTCAGATAGACGGGCCGCCAGGACGTGTGGCTATTGGTCGCGTAGCTGGCCGCCGCTTTCCCGCTTTTGTCCAGCGCCAGCTCTCTGGCGCCGCTGACGTATTCATCGCCGTAACTCTCATGCCCATAGGCGTTCAGCCCCAGCTTCAGCCCCTCTGCGGGGGCGCCGTCGAAAAACATTCCCTGTATTTCCATATTTATCTTGTCGCCCTTGCGGTACCACGCCTTGTCGAAGCTGTGGCTGAGGGTGTAGACGGGCTTCTCGAATTCAAAGATGTTAATCGATTTTTCGACCAAGGGCTCGTCGCCCAGCTTGAAGCGCAGACTTTCATAGCCCGCCGCGTGGCGGTCTAAGTCCAGTTCCCCCGAAAAGCTGCCGTCCTCCCCCACTTTGACCCTTATGCCCTCAGGGTATCTGCCCCCGTCCCGCCAATCCAGCAATATTTCCTCAACCCGCTCCGTGTCCCCAGCCCTGGGCAGCGCCATGCCCCAGAAGCGCACCTTGTCCGTGGGGTGGTAAAGCTCCCTGTCCGTGTACACGTATGTGTAGTATTTGTCGCCCAATTCCGGTTCCTGGCTCAAGTACAGCCAATCCCCGAACTCCAGCCTCCTACCGTCCGAGGTATTGCGGCTGACTCTCAGCTCTTTGGGATTCCATAGCTCCGCCTTCTCTTTCGAGCTGTGCCAGTCGTCTTCCAGGACGCACAGGCCGTTGGCGTCGGACTTGCCTTCCTCGTGCCCCAGGCTCACGTCCGCGCCCCCCAGGGGGAAGCCTGTCCCCGCGTCGTTGAGCCAAACCGCGGCCTTATCCCCCACGCTCAGGCTGTAGACGGATATGTCCGTCACCTGTATGAGGCGCTGCAGATGCTTGGCGTCCAAGGCGGGGTCGTCGGAAACGGTGCGGGCGTCCAGCAAGTACCAACCCGCTCCCGGCTTCTCAGGCAGGGCGTAATAGCACGGCTCCCAGTAGGAATCCTCGCCCGTGGACACAAACTTCGTTTCAAAGCTGTAGGCAAGGGCCAGGGAATCCACGGGGATCCGGTAGTCGTATTTCTCCATTTTTTGTTTCAGGGCGTCCATGTATTCGCGAAGGCTCCCCAAGCGGTACAGGCTCGCCTCCACCCCCACCCCTCCAAAGCGTTTGTCGGCGCGGTAGGCTATGTAGACGTCGTCGGAAACGGTGAAGGTCTCGCCGTCCTTGTCGTTGTAGGGGTAAATCCATGCCTCGTCCCCGTCGGCGCCTGACCGCGACGGGGCCGTGCGGAAGGAGAAGCTGAAATCCTCATCCAGGTACTCGCCCTCCTTCGAGCGCAGGTAGTAGGGGGACGCCATCACGGTCACGTGGTACTGCGTTTCGGGGAACAGCGTACCCTCAGGCGCGAACACCAGGACGCCCCCTTCCTTCACCATGAGCCTGCCCGCCGTCTTGGGGCTGATGACGAAGGATTCCTCGGCCCCCTCCCCAAGTTCGCGGCTGAAGGTCATCTCTATGCCCGAGTCGATGGGGACGCTGTAGGCGCCGTCCCTGGGGAACACGCTCTTGACGGCGAAGGCGTCCTTGGTCTGGAAGGCCCAGCTGAGAGGCGGCGAATACTCCCCGTCGAGGCTGATGGCCAGGCAGTAGACCGTGTTGAGGGCCAGCGGCTCTTTGGGCTCCAACACGAATTTCTTGGAGCTTTCGGCCCGAAGCTTGTAATCCGCCGCAGGCGTGAGGGACAGGCGCCCTCGCAATTCCTCCAAGTCCTGAGGCTCGTCGCTTTTTATGACAAAGCTGGAGTCGGGCTCCATGCCGCCCGCGCCCTCCGAGGTGGCGTAGACGGCGAAATGGCTGAAGTATTCGACACGCGGCTCCCCGACGCCCAGACGCAAGGCCAGGGCGATCGCGGCGGCGGCCACGACTATGACGGCGGCTATTATGGCGGCCGTCCGTGCCGCAGGGGAAGCGAGGAAAGATTTCATTGTTGCTCCTTTCATGAGAAAAAAAGTAAAAGACGGATTCGCAGGCGGAGGCCGTCGGCGCGGCTGTCGGCGCGAAGGCCGCCCGAGCCGACAAACAACTTTTCGTCATTCCGTCGGCGCAGATTCGCCATTCGTTCAAATATCGTATAGCGAAACCTTGTACATCGCCTTGTCAAAAGCTTCTCTGATGGCTTCAAATGCCACCGCCGCATCCTCAAAATTCGGGTCGTCGGTTCCCGGCAGGGGTAAATCGGTTGATGGCGCCCAATAGAAGTCATAATGGTTGTTGGAACCTAAAAATACAAATGGCTCGTCAGTACCCATATAGGCTGAACCGACAGGATAGACGGCAACGCGAGCAATTACGCCTATACCGAGGTTCGGCGCAGAGATTTGAAACACGTTGTCCAGTTCGACAAATGATACTAAAAGCTCAAGACCGTATTCAAAGGGGAACTCAAATGTTATGCCTTGCTCAGGGAACGCGCTGGTACTGGTCATTTGCGGCGCCGTGCCTGTCCCTCGCTTGTATATACCGTAGTTGCTCATTATCATATCAGGGTAAACCACGAGATATTCATCCGCTGAATACCCTTCACACTCGAATACTTTCCACTTGACCCCGTCTCCGTCAAACGCGTATCCGATTTCGCTTCCGCGCAATCCATATGCGTTGCCCAAATCGTTGAATTCTGAATATATTCGATCTTCCCACTTGATGTCATAGGATTTGCCAATCGCGTTCAGCCGTACTTCGACAATCTCCATTTGGACTAAGTCTTTTCCGCTTCCCGCGCCGAGCGCGACGGCGCCAGCCGCCAAGCCTACTATCAGCACAGCAGATACGCAAACCGCCAAAACGCCGCGTTTCTTGCTTTTCATTATCGCGCCGAGCCGCTCCTTTAAGTCGCGCTTTTCCTCGCACATCGCCAACGCCGAACGCGTCGTCTTAGCGTCAGCGGCGATGTAGAGCAATGTGTCGCCGTAATTTTGCTTGCCGTTCACGTCAAGATTGCGGATAACGGCTTCGTCGCAGGAAAGCTCACAGGCGCGGTCGATTTCGCGGCGAGCAAGCCAAACGAGCGGGTTAAACCAATGGACGACGCAAGCGGCCACAGTCAGCCAACGCACAAGAACGTCCTTGCGGCGGTGGTGCGTCAACTCGTGGGCGAGGACGGCGTTAAGCTGTTCGTCCGTGTACTCGCGGTCGGGCAGAATGATAGACGGCTGAAAAAAGCCGATGAGCATTGGCGTGGACGCAAGCGGATTGCGATATACAGGGATTGCGCTCTTTATGTCCGTGAGGACGTTGCGGCGTTTAAGCCGTCCGCAAAACGCAAGGTAGGTTGTGACGAAGTAACCGAAGACGAGTATCGCGCCAAGCGGGTATATCAAGCGGCACCAATCCAAAAGCCCCTGCACCCAAGGCGCGGGGATAAGAGCTTCAACCGTCGGCATATCCGCTTCGGGTACGCCGATATAACCGTTCGGAAGCTCCGTTTCATAGGGCTTCACGCGGTTGAACAGGTCTTCCTGCGTCGGCAGGTAATAGCTCACGGCGTTCGAGAGCGCGGGGTACTGCGCGGGCAGCATAACAAACCGCGAGAACGGCACGAGAAGCGCGGCCAGTACCACGAGCCACAGATAATACTGCGCCGCCTTTGGCAGACGGTTCTTGATGAACGGGTTCAGCGCGAACAGAACCAGCGCGAGGACGCTCCCTGTAATCGTCATTACCACGACGGTTTTCAGCAAGTCACTCATTTCGCTCACCGCCCATCTTAAAGTAATCGCGCAGCTCGACCAAATCCGCGTCGGTCAAGTGTCCGTTGCGAACCATCGCCATCGCGAGGTTCTTAGCAGAGCCGAACTTGTCAAGCACGGCCTTTTCTTCCGCGAGGATATACTCGTCCTCCGTGACGAGCGGCACGAACTGCGCCGCGCCGTACTTGTCGAGGTGCGTGACAATCCCCTTGTCGCGCAAACGCCCCACAAGCGTATGAATGGTAGACTTGTTCCAGCCCTTGGTCTGCTCAAGCTCGGCGCGGAAGTCCGCCATCGTCAAAGCCCGCTTTTCCCGCCATAGCAGGCGCATAACTTCCAACTCCGCGTCGGTAATGCTCTTGTTCATCTATATCAAACCTCCGTTTTAATGCTGTGATCATATTTTACACTCGTAGACGAGGAATGTCAATAGGGGAATTGGAACATTTTGTAAAATCGATTAGAAAGTCCTTGACTTTTGGCGGCGGGTAAGCCCTCAAATTCTTTCCTTAAGGGCGTACACCTTCGCGGGCGCGGCGCCCCCCTTCTCGAAAACGTACACCCTTTCGCACTTGGGGCATCTCCAGATGTCGCGGGGAGGGGGCGGGACATCTTGCGTCTTTATTATTTCGGCATCCAGGAACCTTTCCCATTCCTCGTCCGTGTAGGCCCTGAGCATGTTGCCGTTCGGGCTTCCCGAAGCGGGCAGGGCCTCCCCGCATTTGCAGCTTATCTTCGTCGCCGCGCCCGTTTCGAGGGCGGGGTTTGGGGCCCCCGCCGCAGAATCGAGCAAGGGGGCGTCGCTTACGCGGTCTCTGGCGAAAAATGATTTTAGGCGCAAGCCGAGCCGCTGTTTTTCAAGGACGTATGACTTCACGGCTACATTATTCATTTCTTCAAACACGTACAGCCTTTCGCACACGGGACACCTCCAAATATCATGAGTCGGAGAAGGGAACATCCAACCTTCGATTGTGTCCTTCTTAAGTATTTCTTCCCATTCCACATCCGTGTACATCCTGAGTTGCACGTCATTGGGAGCCATCGAATTTGACAGAACTTCCCCGCACACGCAATTCATCCTCGCCATTGTCTCGCCACCTTTCACTTGCCGCCGAAAACCGCTTTACGCCCGCCGCGTTCCAAGTCTTTACCGCCGCCTTCGAGGCGCGCTCGAACCAAGTTCCGCTATCACGAAAACACGCGGCTCGAAATATATCAAGCAGTCATACGCGCCCTCGTCCTGGTGGATTCGCGGGCGGGGCCCTCAGCGGCCAAAGACTCGACGCGGTCTAACTCTATGCCAAACAGCAATCGGCTCGCTGGCAAACAGCTCCAGCAATTCGTATTCATCGTATATGGCAGACATTTTCACCTCGGGCAGCAATTCCTCGCCGTTGCTTCTTATTCTATCTTTTTTACGTGCGCTTTTCTGCAAGTCAAAAAAATTTCATACCCCCCTCCTTGAAACATAACCAGGCGGGGCGCGCTTTTTTCAGGGGATTCTTTGACGCTCCCCCCTGGAAACATAACTGGGAGCTGCACGCTGCTTTTATCAGTGTATTCTTCGATGGACACGTCACATATGAATTGCGGAAAATAGGGGTCAAAATCCAAATCCGTGGTCATGACCATCGACAGCACGTCCTCGCACAGCAACTCGCCGTAATATTCCCCCTTATGGCTGTCAATGAATTCAAACAGGATGTCGTTTTTATCGTTGACAAAATTAATAGAATTCAAATTCATGTTTTGAAATACATAATTGTTATCCATAGTTTCACAACTCCTTTGAGGTCTGCCGGTTAACGGATGCTGTGCGCGAAATATCGCTTAACCAGCGGCTCCTTATTTTAACTTTTTTTTAATGGTGGCACAAAACTGCCCTCTGCGATTGGTTCTACAAATTCTCCAGTATTGTGTCCGCGATTGGGAACAAGTGAACCGTCCCACATGTAACGTTCTTCTACCTTTCTCGACATGTCGGGCAACCACGCTTTTCTAAGCGTTATTACCTCGCCATTTGACCTTATCCAAACCTTCGTGCCGTCTGGATGCCTGTATTCGACATATCCTCCCTGAGTCCGGCCGGTAACATAAAAACCTCTGCCAATCAAGTTTTCATTTAGCTCTTGCCTATTGCGCGGCAATCCATTTGCCACGCTTTTGGCTACGTTCCCCTCGCAGGGCTTGTAATTCCAGTAATATTTTCCTGATACAAACTCGCTTACGGTATTGGGGCGCATCCAGGCGCCTATGCCGCCGCCGACGGTCACGCTCCAAGTGGCGCCGCTGAGGGTGGGGTCTTTCCCCATGACGGCGTTCTCTGTCAGGTAGCCCGCCAGGGCCGAGGCGGCGCCCGTGAAGGCGGCCCTCCCTATGGAGGCCGAAGTGGCGGCGAAGAGCGTCCCCGCCGCCGCGCGTTCCTACGGGAAAACCACTATCATCTTCGGGTTGCCTTTAAGAACCAGCCCCTCCTCCTTGTGCGCTTTGTAGGTGTTCTCGGCGATGTAAAAAAACTTGTCCTCGCTTATCCTGCAATGCTTTTTTATCCATTTCACGCATTTTTTGTACATTTCCTCAAATTCCTTGCATTTGTAGCCTACCTTGAACTCCGCCCAAAGCCTGTCTGGCCACAGACATCCGTCTTTTTCTATCAAAGACCTGGAGAACTCTATTGTCTCGGATACGATTTGGTCAACGAACCCCGAACCGTAAATTTGGATGTCCGCGTTGTCCCCCGCGATGTAATACTAATCCGCACTTAAATGTTACCTTGGAGCGGATTAGTAGATACTATCTTCCGACGTCCGCCCAATAATTTTGGGCGGAATCTAAAAAAGGATAGGTGTAAACTAACTCATGGACGTGAGCCGTCCCCATGACGTCGTCCGACGTGAGGGGCTGTCCCCTCCTGTCCAGGAACACGCCGCCGCCGTCGGCCACGCTTTCCAAAAAAAGCGCCTCGTCCTCGCCCGTCATGAAAAATTGGATTTGCCTTCCCATTTCTCGCTCCTTTCAGTTGTACGGGACAAACTCCACTTTATAGTTCTGTCTTTCCAAGTCTTTGATGGCCGCTCTCTCCCGTGACACGGGATTGCCGGCCTTAGTCTGTTTTCCCACTTGGATAACCCACATTTCTCCCGTTTCTCCATCTTTCACGATAATGTCCCCATATCTCTCGGGCTTTTCCCCTCCAGGGGTAGTGAGTTTTTTTTCAGTGCGGAGAATATACCCTTTATCTTCTAAATTTTTAAGTATTTCCTGAATGGTGAACTGGTGTTCCAGGACTCCCGCTCTCCCGTATTCACTTGTCACCTTCTTTTTTTCCCCGCAGGGATCATACGTCCAGAAACTCTTGTTCGACTTGAACTGCCTGTAGCTTTTGGGGCCTGTCGCCGCGCCTGTGAAGCCGCCGACGGTGACAGACCAAGTGGCTCCCGCGAAGGTGGGGGCGTTCCCCATGACGGCGTTCTCTGTCAGGTAGCTGGCCAAAGCGGAGGCTCCGCCCGTCAAGGCCGCTTTGCCCAGCGAGGCCGCAGTGGCGGCGGAGAGCGTCTCCACGACTACGGGGGCCGCCGCGCCGCCTGTGGCCACGGTGAGCGCGGTGCCTACCGCAGACGCGGCTCCCGCCGCTATGGCCTCCCTCATGTCCACGCTGCCCCAGTCGCCGCCGTTGGCGGTTATCTGGACGGCCACGTCCGCGCCCGCGCCGACCACGCCCGAGGCCACCACCACTATGGCGATGGCTATGACGGGCAGAAGCTCGCCGCTGGGGTCGGTATAGTTGACGGGGCTGTTCAGGCAGTAGGCGTAAGGGTTCGCCGCCTGCCTTATGGCCGCGCCGTCGGGGAGCGGGACTCTGCCGCCCGACGTGGCCGTCGGCGCGTCGCCGTATATCATGTTGCCAACGTTCCAGTGCGGGTCCTCCTGCACGAACTGCTTGGAGCCTGGGTCGTAGAACCTGGCCTGGGCGAAGTGGAGGCCCAGAACCTCGTCCCACTGGTAGCCCGTGAAGGCCGCCGCGTCGTCCACGCCTGAAAGGTTCATGCCCAGCCGCGCGTCGGTCAGGGGGACGCCCCAAGGGTCGCGCTCCATGTGGAACAGGATGGAGCCGTCGCTTCCCGTGCCGAAGAGCGGGCTTGAGAGGTTCGCGTCGCCCCTTGGCCAGACTTTGCCTATGGTCTTGGCGGCTATGTCGGAAGCGGGGTTGGAGCCAGGGCTTTCCCCTTTGTAAACGCCCGTCCTCTCGGTCTCGGGGGCGTATGACAGCCTGGCCGCCAGCGGCGAGAGGCCCGTGCCGTCGTAGACGCGGCTTGCGGCCCAGCTTCCGTCCTCGAGGACATATAAGTCCCGCATGGCGCCGCCGTCGGCGCGGTCGGGGAGGTAATGCCTGGAGGCCGTCCCCATGTCGTTGCGGGCAACAGTCCCCACTGTCGTCTCCCAGGCCCTCTGCCAGGCGGCGCGGCCTTGGCGGAGCAGCCTTCCGAGGGCGCCGCCGTCGTCACGGCTGCCGCCCCTGAAAGCGCCGTTCTGGTGCCTGGCGTCAGCGTCAGCCTTAGTCTCCTCGTGGAACACCCTGGCGCCCAAGGCGTCATAGGCGTAGCGGCTGGTCTCGCCTTCGGCGTTCGTGCCTTGGATTAGCTTGCCCGCGCCGTCGTAGGCGTAGGTTTTCGCCCCCAGAGGGCTTGTCTCCTTGACCAGGTTGCCTCTGCGGTCATATTCGTATGTCGTGGTTTCGGGCGCCGCCCCGCCTTTGGCCACGGTCTTTGACAGGAGGCGGCCCGCCAGGTCGCGGGCGTAGGCCGTGTCCGTCGCGGCGCCGTACCCCTCCCAGGTCTCGTGGGCCATGCCGCCTCTGGCGTCGTAGACGTATGCCGCCTTCCAGGCGGCGGCGCCGTCCCTCGTCGCCCTGACGTCGGAAAGCCTGCCTTCGCCGTCGTAGCCGTAAATCAGGCTCTCCATGGCCCAGGCCGCGCCCACTCCCGTCCTGTCCTCGCGGCGCAGGAGGCCGTCGTCCCTGTAGGCGTAGGTGGTCTGCCGCCTGGCGCGCCCCGCCTTGTCCACCTCCTTGACCTCAGTCCTGTAGCCTTCGGCGTTGTAGGCGTAGGAGACGGACTCGCCGCTCGGCAGGTCTTTCCTGACCAACCGCCCCGCGTCGTCGTGGCGGTAGCGCGTCACGCCGCCGTCATGTTCAAGCGCCGACAGCCTGCCCATGGGGTCATGGAGCCACGTGGCCTTCGTGCCGTCGGGATAGGTCAGGCCCGTCCTCCTGCCGCTCCTGTCATAGCTGTAGGAAACCGCCCCTTCGGGGGTCTCGGCCTTGGACAGGCGCCCCCAGGCGTCACGGGCGTAGAGCCGCTCCCCCGTGCCGTCCTTCGTCATGGTCACGGCCCCCATGGGGTCGTAGGCGTACTCCCAAGGCTCCATGCCCGCGTGGCTGGCTTTCCTGACCCTGCCCAGGCCGTCCCGCTCGTAGCGGGAGGCGTCCCCGTCCGCGTAAGCCACCATGGTCACGGCGCCCTCGGCGTCGGTGGCGTACCTCTCCACGTCGCCCATGGGGCCCGTCTTGCTTATGGGGTCTCCCAAGGGGCCGCTCTCGTACAAGGTCACGGCCTCGTCGGGCGCCTTGCCCGAGACGCGCTTCACGAGGTTGAACGCGTCGTAGGCGAAGCTGACGGCGGAGCCTCCCGAGCCGCGCTCGCCCGTCAGGCGGCCCAGCTTGTCGTAGGAATAGGTCACGACCCTGCGGTCGTTGACGGGCCCGCCGCCCGAGCCTCTGCCCGTGACGCGGGCCAAGTTGCCGTCGGCGTCGTAGGCGTAGCTTTCCACGTGGTTCAGCCTGTCCGTCCAGGACAGCACGTCGCCCTTGAAGTCGTAGGAGTAGGACGTGTCGGCGCCCATTGGGTCTGTCACCCTGACCGCGCGCCCCTCCGGGTCGCGGACGTACTCCCACGTGGACAGGCCGACCCCGCCGCGCCCTATGGCGGCGTGTCTGGCGAGAAAACCTCTGGCGTCATAAACCAGCTCTGTTCTTTCCCCCTCGGGGCCGACGACAGACGTAAGAAGGCCGTCATTGTCGTAGGAGAACGCCGTCCTGGCCGTCCTGGCGCCGTCGCTTTCCGCCGCGGACACGACCCTGCCCGCCGCGTCCAAGGCCAGCGCCGTCGCCAGGCCGCGGGCGTCGGTCTTGCCCACGAGCCTGCCCGCCATGTCATGGCGCCACGCGGTCACGCCGCCTTCGGGGTCCGTCACGGAGACGGGCAGGCCCGACTTGTCGTAGGCGCGGAGCGTCCTGGCGCCGTTCTTGTCGGTCAAGGCCGTCACCAGGCCGTCCAGGTCGCGCTCATACCGCGCGACGCCCTTAGGGTCTTTCACGGCCACGACGCGGTCGAAGGCGTCGTAGCCGCGTTCTGCCAGAACGACGCCGTCCCGCGCTTGGGATTTCAGGCGCCCGCCCTTGTCGTAGACGTAGACGTCCTCGTAGCCCTCGGCGTCCGTCGTCTTGGCCAGGCGCCCGCAGGGGTCGTAGAAATACGCCGTGGCGCCGCCGCCCCTGGCCACGTGCTTTGCCACGCGGCCCAGGGCGTCGTGTTCCCATCTCTCCGAACGCCCGTCGGGGTATATGGCCTCGCCGACGCCGTAAGTCCCCGCGTAGACGGCGCGGGTCACGTTGCCCAACCTGTCCGTGGCGGACGTCACGCGCCCCAGCCCGTCGTAGGCGTACTCCGACACGTTCCCCTCGGGGTCGGTGACGGAGACCACGTTGCCGTCGGCGTCGCGGGCGTAGGAAGTCCTGCGCCCCTCGGGGCTGGTCTCCGCCGCCAGCCTGGACAGCCTGTCGCGCTCCAATACCCTCTCATTGCCCAACGGGTCGATGACGGCAGTCACGTTGCCCGCCAAGTCACGCCTCCAGCGCGTCGAGCCCCCTTCCCCGTCGGTGAGGGAGGACAGCCTTCCAGAGGGGTCGTAGGAGTATGACGTGACGCGCCCCTCGGGGTCGGTCGCGGATTTAAGCAGGCCGTTTCTGTAATAGGCGTATGCCGTCACGTTGCCCTCGGGTCCTGTGACGGAGAGCAGGTTGCCTGCGGGGTCGTAGGCGTAGGAGGTGACGGCGTCCCTGCCCATCGGGTTCCTGCGCGTCTCCTTGGCCAACCTCCCGTCCAGGTCGTAGGCGCGTTCCGTCACGTTCCCGTTCCTGTCGGTGACGCGGGCCAGTCTCCCCATCACGTCGTAGGCGTAGGTTTCCGCGTTCCCCAGCGGGTCAGTCACGGACACGAGCCTGTCCTGGGCGTCGTAGGCGTAGCTTTCCTCGTTGCCCAAGGCGTCCCGCGCCCAAGAGAGCCTGCCCCTCAGGTCGTGGCCGTAGCGCGTGACCGAGCCGTTCCAGTCGGTCTCGGAGACGAGCGCGCCGTCGGGGGCGTAGGCGCGCGTGGTCACGTTGCCCTCTCTGTCCACGCGGCGGAGCATCCGCCCCATGGGGCCGTAGACGGTCGTCTCGGCGTTGCCCCGATAGTCCGTCGAGCGGGTCACGAGGCCGTTCTTGTCGTAGCTGAACCTCTTCTCGAACCTCAGCCCCTCGCCGCCGTCCAAGGTTTCTTTAAGAAGCTTGCCTGCGGGCGTGTACTCGTAGGAAGTGACCGCGCCCAGCGGGTCGGTCATGGACGTCACGCGCCCCAGGGCGTCGTTATCCAGCGTGACCGTGCCGCCGGAAGCGTCCCGCGCCGAGGTGAGGAATCCATTGGCGTCGTGGCAGTAGGACTCCCTGTTCCCCTCCGCGTCCGTGAAAGAAGCCAAAATGCCGTCCCTGTACGTCCAGCGGCAGATGTTCCCGTTCCTGTCGGCGCGCGCCGCCAGGTTCCCCCCTTCATAGGCGAAGGACTCCCAGGTGCCGTCGTGGTAGGTTATTTTCGTTATCCTGTGCCGCCCGTCGTACTCCGCGAGCAATACCGCGCCGTCCTGGTATTCCGCCCGCGTGGGGTCGCCCGCGCCGTCGAAGGCGTGACGGACGCCCTCCTGTCCACCGTTCAGCCTGGAGTCCGCCCTGTAGGCGTCGGCCCACGTGTTCTCCACGGCGCCTTCTTCGTCCTCGACCCTGACCACGCGGTACTCGCCGTCGTGCAGATATTTCCTCACGGCGCCGTTGAAGTCATGGACTGTGTTGGTGAAAAGCCCTTGGGAGTCAGGCTCCCCCTCGTCCCCGTACTCTACGGACATGGTGGCCGCGCCCCCTGCCGTATGCATGGTCTGGGACGTCACCCTGCCTTTCCCGTCATACGTGTTTTCAAGGTACAGGTTCCCCTCGAAGTCCCTGACGGCGCTTATGAACCCGTTCCCGTCGTGGGAGTAGCCCAGGCTGTCTCCGTCGGGGTTGGTCACTGACGCCAGGACGCCGTCATCGTAGCCGTAGCGGACGGCCCTGCCCGTGCCGTCGCGAACCTCCTTTATCAGGCCGCCGTCCCAGGACACCTCAAGGCCGCCCGCCCTGTTTGACACGCGGGACAGGCCGTCGGGGCCGTACTCCAGGCTGGCTATGACGTGGCCGCCCGCGCTTTCCACGCGGTCAAGCCTGCCGTCCGAGAAGAGGTAAAGGCTCCCTTTGAAATCCAGCACGTAGCTGTCCCTGTCGGCGCTCTTCAGCGAGAAAAGCAGCTCCGTGCCCTGCAACGGGACGTAACGGTCGCCGCCTGAGACGTCTTTTTGCCGCAGGAAGGACAACAGATCGCCGTGGGGGCCTTGTATGTATATGATACCATATTCATCCCTCAACGTGAAGTCGTAGGGGTGGGAAAAGCCCTTGCCCATGCCGCCTGACCCGTCGCCGTCCAAAGAGTTGTAGCAACGCCGCCAGAGCAGGGGCCAGTCCCCGTATATCTTAAGGTCGTCGTCCTCGAACATGTAGGCGCCTGAGACCGCGTCCACAGGGTCTCCGATTTCGATGAGGGCCTTAAGCCCCTCCAGGGATATGTCCCCGTTGTAGTACATGGACAGGAAAGCCCCTATGCAGCCTTCCAAAGCGTCGAAGGGCGCCAGGGCGAATTTGCCCCAGTCCAGCCACACCAGCGCCTGAGCCATGGGGTAAGCGCCCGACCACTCCCAGTTTTCCCCAGGCTCGTGGGTGACGGCGCCCGTGTCGGGGTCTTTAGAGCAGGAGGGGGGCACG
>JAIRPE010000054.1 GCA_031257175.1 Eubacteriales Family XIII. Incertae Sedis bacterium
CCGCGATCCCTCTTTTGGTTGACTTGCGCATAACTTTACCTCCTTAACAATTTTGACATGCGTTAACATGCACTATACCATGCAACTGCCACTGCGCTATCCCCCGATATGCCGTCATACACTCTATTCCCATGCCCCGATGGCGGGAAGGGTGTTGTAAATAAGCTCGCCCTCAAAAGCCACCGCGAAACGAACCCTCAGAAGCTTACCGCCCACGTCATAAGCTGTCAACCCCGGCTCGGCCTCCAAACAGACCGTGACATCCGTAGCGTTATCGCCTGTCTCGCCCTCGCCCACCATTTTTATCAAGTCACCCCCGACGGGACCGCCCTTACGCTTTCCTACCCATGTGCCGGCTTGATCCTCCACCCAGTCCCATTCGTCGTCGCCTTCCAAACGGGCTTTAATCATGCCGCGAGGCACCGCTATCTGAACCCCGTAAGCGTCCTGGAAGAACCAGGACAGCCGTGCCCGCGGGTGCGCACGGGCGGTGGAGCTGGTGTTTTCTATAGTGACCGTGTGCCTGTACGTTTTTCCGGGCGTTATGGCCGCGTCGCCCGTATCGTAAAAGACATCCGTAACCACCCTGCCTTCGAGTTCGGCCATCTGAGCGTAATCCTCGCCAAAGCTGATGTTCAGCCAGGCGTAAGTGATCCCGATGACGGCGCAGGCCATGATGAAAATCAGAAACATCTGGGGCAATACACGTTTTAAGCCTACCATCGCGCTAAACTCCCTACCATTTTTGCCCGCGTCCGAGAACACGGCGGAACGTCAGGCTCTTTAACATCACCGGAACACGCGAACGCCGAGGAAACCCGCCTGACCTCCCTTCGAGGCCATGTTTCGCGCGACGGAGGACGGCCGGCCGATGTCGGCGCGTCTGCCGAAAGTTATTGATCTGCGGCTAGTTTGAAACAGGCATTATGAAGAACGACCGCGTCTCGGCCCAATCTATGTCGTAGAACTCCTGAGCCGTCAGACCCAATTCCGTCAGGATTTCGGCCGTCGAATCCGCAGGCGCCGCCTTGAACCCTAAGTTGCGCATCTGGGCGCCGTTCCATTCATTGGTCATATACAGCGCGTTCGTTCTGGCGTCCACGGTAAGCCTGAACTGAATTTCGACGGGGCGTGGCTTTCTTACGGGATTTCCGGACGCGTCAAGCACGGGCGTCCCGTCCGGATTCAGAGGCGTGTACTCGTCGCCGACGTCGAACTCGAAAAAGTGGCGCAGGATTTTGCCGGGTTCCTGCTTGTCGAACAGGGCGAAATGACGCACAAGCCCCGTCCTCCCTTCACGCCATGCCTCGTACAGATCCCAGTAGTTGTTGATGTAATTGAGGTTAATGGGCTCGCCTATGGCGCTGACGGTCAGTATGTCCACCTTTATGGTGACCATCCCTTCGGGCGCTGGCGTCGGCTCTTTGAGCGGCCGACCTGCAGCGTCTCTGTAAAGATAGATCTGCGGCAACAAAAGCTCCGCGAAGGCGACCCCTTCACCCACGTTGGCCACGGCGGCCACGGTAGTGGTGTAATATCCCGGCGCCAACAGCGTGTTGGGCCCGTTCTCGGCGGCGCCTTCCTCATACACGGGAAAGCCCGCGTACCGCACTTCAACGGAGCCGGAACCGCCTTGCGCCAGGACGTTCACCGTGTATATGGCGCTTGTGATGAAAACTGCCGCGATCAGAATAAAATTCAGGCTTATGATCGCCTTTGACACCCTACTGATTTTCCCCATCTTGCAATGCTCCCTCTTTTTCAGAGATAGGTCGCATCTCTGCCTCTTCAACAGTCCGGGCTTCTTCCGCGCCCAACCGGGCATGAACATCTACGCCGTCGGCCTCCGCTTCGGCTGACGCTTCGTCGCTTTCATCTGCGGCAGGCTCCTCCGCGTTTTCGAACCCTCCCGCCGCTTCGACGCTTTTTGCCTTTTCTTCCCTCAAAAGGCGCGAAAGCTTCACGGCCTCACCTATTATAACTAAGCTGGACGGCAGTATGACCAACAGCACCAAGCCCCAAACAGAGCGCAGCTTGCCCAACAGCAGACCCAAATTCGGGATCCCGAGAACCACCACGCCCAGCACCGCCTGTCCGCCGACCAGACCGCTGTCGTTGGACGGGTTCGCGTCGCCCTTGGTCACGAAGCCGTATCTGCCGTCGCCCAGATCGAACGCCTCCACGACCCTGTGCGTGACCACTGAGCCGCTGTAGCTGGCCAGAAAGGAAATAACGTCGCCTTCCTTTATGTCTGCCGGGGGGACGCGTTTCGTGACTACGACGCTCCCCGTCGGATAAACAGGATCCATGCTCATAGTCTGCACTATGAACATCCGAAACCCGGCAACGGACACGCCTTCGGAGGTAATTCCTTTGAGCTGAAACATGATCACCAACAGGAAAATAACGAAAAACACCACCAAAACAGTGAAAATATCAAACAGAATCCCGAGGACTTTCTTAACGGCGGACTTTTTCTCGGCATAGGACGCCGAATCTTTTCTGTTGGCCGATTCCTGTAGCGCCTCGCTCAAATCATCCCTCCATTCGACGCGCCGTTCGACTGGCGGCGGCGCGGCATGTATTTCATGCTAGTATTTTATTACTTTTGGCACGAAAAGTAAACCCTGTTTGTAGAAAATCCTAGCACGGTTAAATAATGGGAATAATTATATGTGAGGCGGCACGGGAATACGGGGCTGGCGAGATACGCAACTAAATTATAACTAAAAAACATAGTGTTAGTTGATGAATAATTTATTTATATCTTTTTTGCGGGGGGATTTCCGCACGTTTCCGATGGCTATTTCGGGAAGGCTTACACTTTTAAACGATTTTTACTGCCGCGTTGCCTTGTCGCCGTGTTCATAGCTATTTCTTTCGCGTTTCCTCTTTACAAACACTTCCGAACTTGATAGAATCAGTATAGTTGTTACATCCCGTGTCTTTCTTTGTCTATCGTTAATATAACCGATGGCGTTCGCGAAGTTGCCGTTGAGCGAATCGGGGTGCGTCGTTTCGGCGCCGTCTTGCGGGCGCCGGGGGCGGCGCAGGCGGCTTGTGCGGCGGCGGTCTTTTGTGCCGCTCGGGTGTACTGTCAGTTGCGAGGCTGAGATTATGAAAGAAAAGCATTTCGGCGGATTCAGAAGGGTTTTGTCCTGTTCGATGGCATTGCTGATTTGTCTGCCTTTGTGGGCGTTTCCTGTGTTTGCGGAAGACGCGGGCTATTTTGCGCCCGAAAGTCCGGACGCCCAAGGCGCCCCCGAGGCCCAGGGCGGTTGGGTCGCGGAAGTTCGGTCGGACGAGGACGGCGCGCCCCAAAGCGCCGCGGAGCCTGTGGAGGGCCAAGGGGACGGGCTTTCCCAAGAACCTGGCGGCGCCCCGGGTTTGGAGGAGGGAGAGGGAACCGTTGTTGACGGGCAGAGCGGCGGCGAGGCGGGAAGCCCCGGCGCGACCGACGGCGACGGGGGAACCACGGACGGGGCCATAACAGAGGAAGGCGGCTCCGACAGGCCGGATGAAGCGGTCTCAAGCGGGGCTATTGACGCAGGCGCGACCAGCGACGGCGCCATATCCGCAGACGCGACCACTGACGGCGCCGTGACCGCCGAAGCTACTTCCGAGGCCGCCATCGCGGCGGCGGTGTTCACCTTCATTTCCCTGTCGGTGGATGACAGTCTCCGTTACTATGACAACAATGGCGACCCTGTGGAGTTCGAAGTCGTGCTGAACGATGAGGCGAGCGGGCTTTCTTATTCCGTGTTTTTAGGCGCCGCCCCCGTGCGGCTGAAAATTCCTGAAGGCGTTTATAGCGTCGAAAGGGGGGTGTTCGCGCCTCTGGGCTATAAGGTGGCTCAGATTTCCCCGCAACATTTCGCCGTCAGCAACGGCGTCTGCTACATCGACGGCGAGATTGTAGGTTCCATCGAGATCTCGGTAGACTATGAGCTTTCCGGCAAGCGGTATTTCGCCATTGAGCGGAGTTGCTATTATATTATGATGACCAGAGGCGGGAGCGAGAGGCGGCGGGCGGCCGAAATCAACACGGAACCCACCGCCGAAGAGGGCGCCACGAGCGCCCCCGAGTCTGACGCCACGCCCGAGCCGGCCACGCCCGAACAGCCCGAGCCGACAGGCGGCGAAGCCGCCGCCGCGGACGGCGGGACGGACGGCGCCGAGCCTGACGTGGGCGCGGGCGGGACTGCCGCCCCTGCGGGGCCCCCGGCGCCCGCATCCCCGACGGCCCCTGAGGGCGGCGTGAAACCCATACCCATATCCGCCGTGCCTCCCAACGCCAGGCACATAGAAGACCTATACCAGAAACTGTTGAGCCACGACTATCCCTGATACCCATCCTTCTTTACAAATGTTGCCTGTCAACATTTGAAGCGCGAAGCGCGCTTAAGCGGGAGATAAACGGGAGACTGGCGCCGTCGTTCAGACAAAAAACAAATTCCGCCCAAAATTATTGGGCGGGTGCAGGAGGATGGCATATGCCGGCCCGCTTCGCGTAGCGGGTTGGCACAAGGCGGGCCGCGTCACCCCAGAACCCCGTACAGGTCCTCAGCCTTATCGATAATGAAATCCGGCGCCTCAGGCCCGGATTTTTCTTCCTCCGTGACCGCCGCCGCCCAACCCACCAGGACGGAAGCCACGCCCCCGCGCCTGGCGCTCCTCACGTCAGCCATGGTGTCCCCCACCATGACCGCCTCCTCGGGCGCCCTGCCCATGTTCGCCAGCGCCTTCAGCAGGGGCGCCGGGTCAGGCTTGTGGGCCGCCGTGTCCTCGCAAGTCACCACCGTGTCAAAAAACGGGGCCAGCCCGTATTTGTCCAAGCCCTGCCAGGTAGTGTCGCGGAGGCGGGAAGTGACCAGCGCCACCGCGTAGCCGTCCCCCTTCAAAGACTCCAGCAGTTCCCTCATACCGGGGAACACCGAGATCGCCTCGCCGAAATTGTCCCTGTGGTAACTCCTGTACACCTCTATGGCGTCCTCCAGGGGCATGTTCGGGAACAGCCGCGCCATGCTCACGTCCAAAGGCTCCCCGAAAGACTTCAAAATCCCCTCCAGTGGCCGCTCCTTGCCCTCTATCGTCCGAAACGCGTGCTGCCACGAGCGGATGATGACCTCGTTCGTGTTCATGATAGTGCCGTCAAAATCAAATATAACCGTAGTTTTCTTCATTCAGGGACCGAACCTCCGTCAAAACCGCCGCCGCTTAATTTCCCTTCTTGGGGCCGCCCTCAGGCTTCACCATGGACAAACCTATCTTGTGCCGCTCAGGGTCTATGCTCTCTATCCACACCCTCACGTTGTCCCCCACGCTCACCACGTCCATCGGGTGCCGCACGAACTTGCCGCTCATCCTCGATATATGCACCAGCCCGTCGTTCTTCACCCCTATATCGACGAAAGCCCCGAAATCCACCACGTTCCTGACAGTGCCCTGCAGCTCCATCCCCACGCGCAAATCCTCCAGCCCCTTCACGTCCTGCCTGAAAACCACGGGCGGCGCGTCCTCCCTGGGGTCCCTGGCCGGCTTCTTGATTTCGGCGATGATGTCCAGCAGAGTGGGGTAGCCCACGCCTATCTCCCCGGCCAGCGCGCGGAAAAGCCCGGCCGTCCCCTCAGGCTCCACCCCATACGCCGCGCGGAGCCTCTCTTCTATGTCCGTCGCCCCGCCCCGCGCTATCTCCTCGTCCGTCACCTTCGCCCGCTTCAAAATCTCCCTCGCGGCGGCGTAAGACTCAGGATGCACGGAAGTGCTGTCCAAAGGGTTCTTCCCGCCCGAAATCCGCAGGAACCCCGCGCATTGGGCGAAGGCCTTCTCCCCCAGCTTGGGCACCTTCTTCAGCTGCCGCCTGTCGTCAAAGCCCCCGTTCTCGTCCCGCCAGTTGACGATATTCCTCGCCACCGCCGCGTTGACGCCCGCCACGTAGGACAGCAGGGACGCGGAAGCCGTGTTCAAATCCACGCCCACCCTGTTCACGCAATTCTCCACCACGCCGCCCAGCGCGCTCTCCAGCTTGCCCTGGTTGATGTCGTGCTGGTACTGGCCCACGCCAATGCTCTTGGGCGGGATCTTCACCAGCTCGGCCATAGGGTCCTGCAGCCTACGCCCCAGCGACATGGCCCCCCTGGTAGTCACGTCCAGATCAGGATATTCCTCCGTGGCCAGCTTCGACGCCGAGTAGACCGACGCCCCGGCCTCGTTCACGATAGTGTAACGCAGCCTCTCGCCCCTGCCGCCGCCCCGCTTGCCCACGTCGCGGGCGCCGCCCTTGCCCGCGCCCTTGCCCGGCTCCGCCTCCCGCAGGCTCTCGTACTGCCTTATGAAAGCGGCCACCACCTCTTCCGTCTCCCTGGAGCCCGTCCCGTTCCCGATGGCGATCACGTCCGTGCCGTACTTGTCCACCAGCTTCTTCAGCGTGGCCATGGCTCCCGCCACGTCCTTGCGCGGCTCAGTGGGGTACACGGTGGCGTAAGCCTGCAGCTTCCCCGTCTCGGACAGCGCCGCCACCTTGCAGCCCGTGCGGAACCCCGGATCGATGGCTATGACCCTGACGCCCTTCACGGGAGGGGTCATGAGCAGGCTCTCCGTGTTGCGGGCGAACACCTTCACCGCCTCCGCCTCCGCCCGCTCCGTCAGCGCGTTCCTGATCTCCCTCTCCAAAGCCGGCTCTATCAGCCGCTTGTAGCTGTCCGCCGCCGCGTCCCTGATGAGGTCCGCGAAGATGGAGCTGGGGTTCGTCAGCGTCATCTCCTCTATGGCGGCGGTGAACATGGCCGCCTCGGTGCGCAAGGAGACCTTCAGCTTCTTCTCCTTCTCCCCCCTGTTCAGGGCCAGCACCCTATGGTCGGGAATTCGCGACGCCCGCTCCGAAAAATCGTAATAAGTCTCGTAGACCGTCTTTTCCTCAGGGTCAGCGGCCTTAGCCACCAACTCCCCGGTCCTCCGCGTCTTTTCCCGCAGCTCCCCGATAATATCAGGGTCGTCGGAAATCATCTCGGCTATTATGTCCATGGCGCCCGCCAGCGCCGCGGCCGCGTCGCCCACCCCCTTCTCAGGGTCAACGTAGGCGCCCGCCAGCTCCAGCGGGTCCCCATCCTCCAACTCCTGGGCCCAGGCCAGCATCGCCAGAGGCTCCAGCCCCCGCTCCCTGGCCTTGGAGGCTCGGGTGGCCTTCTTCTGCTTGTAGGGCTTGTACAAATCCTCCACCCTCTGCAATATCTCGGCTTCCCGAATGGCGCCCTCCAGCTCCGGCGTCAATTTCCCCTGCTCGCCGATAAGCCGTATCACCTCATCCTTACGCTCCTCCAGGTTCTTCAGATAACTGAGCCTCTCGTCCAGCTCCCTCAGCGTCACGTCAGAAAGCCCGCCCGTGGCCTCCTTCCTGTACCTGGCGATAAAGGGGATGGTGTTCCCCTCGTTTATCAGGGCGACGGTGCTTTCCGCCTGCCCCGGCCTGATATTAAACTCTTTCGCCAATTTTTTTACAATATCCATGCAGTCCCCAAAGCCTCCGCAAAAACGCCCACGCATGGCCACAAGCGCGGGCGACGCCCCCGCAACGGCGCTATGGCCAAAATCGGCGGCTTTACAAATCCTTCTGCTTCAATTTCTCGCTTATGAAATAATCCAAATCCCCGTCCATCACGGCATGGACGTTGCCCACCTCAGCCCCGGTGCGGTGGTCCTTCACCATGGAGTAGGGATGGAACACGTAAGAACGTATCTGGTTCCCCCAGGAAATCTGCCCGTAATCCCCGGCCAGCTCCGCCAAGCTCTCCTTATGCTCCCTCTCCGCCAATTCCACCAGCCGCGACTTCAAAATCCGCATGGCCACCTCGCGATTCTGGTGCTGGGAACGCTCATTCTGCACCGACACCACGATGTTCGTGGGTATGTGGGTTATCCGCACCGCGGAATCCGTCTTGTTCACGTGCTGCCCCCCGGCCCCGCTGGAGCGGAAGGTGTCCACGCGGATGTCCTCGGGCGCTATCTCCACCGTGATCTCGTCGTCGATCTCCGGCATGACGTCCAAAGAGGCGAAAGACGTGTGCCGCCGCCCCGATGAGTCAAAGGGCGATATGCGCACTATGCGGTGGACGCCCTTCTCGGTTTTCAGATAGCCGTAAGCGTTCTCCCCCTCCACCAGGAAGGTGGCGCTCTTGATGCCGCCCTCGCTGTCGTCCTGGAGATCCCACATCTTCACCTTATAGCCCTTGGCCTCGGCCCAGCGGGTGTACATGCGAAGCAGCATCTCGGCCCAGTCCTGGGCGTCCTTGCCGCCGGAGCCCGCGTGGACGGACAATATGGCGTTGCTGCCGTCGTACTCCCCGTCCAGCAGGGTGCGTATCCTAAGCTCCTCCACGCTGCGCTTCCAGTCCCCGTAGCCCTGCTGTATCTCGGCGACCATGGAGGTCTCGTTCTCCTCCTGGGCCAATTCTATCAGAACCTCTATGTCCTCCAGCCCGACCCTAAGGGCCTCATACTCCGAAACCCTGGAATCCAGCCGCTTCTTCTCCTTCAAAAGCCTCTGGGCGGCCTCATGGTCGTCCCAAAAGCCCTCCGCCTGCGAAAGCCTCTCTATCTCGTCAATACGCGCGCTAACCCCAGCCAAGTCAAAGAGACTCACCCAATTCTCTAAGGCTAGTCGCCGCGCCGTCCAATTCGTAAGTAATTTGTTCCAGTTCGACCACTCCCATCACCACCTTTTTTATTTTTCCATATTATCCGCAAGAACCCGGCAAAAGCCCGCGCGCGGCGCGGCCCCGCCGTATCATCCAATTATATATTATACAAGAAACCACATGAAAACACAAACCAGGAGGCCAGGCGCCAGGCCGGCCCCCGGAGGCCCGGGCGGGCCTAAATCAAATCGGCGGCCCCTCAGAGCCGCCGACGGATCTTCCACAGCCCCCGACGCCCTAATTCGCCCCGTGGCAGTTCTTGTACTTCTTCCCGCTGCCGCAGGGGCAGGGGTCGTTGCGCCCCACCTTCTCCCCGTCGCGGCGCACCGTCTCCTGCTTCCTGTCCCGCTCAGGCACCTTCGCCGCCGCGGGAAGCGGCTGCCCGTCCGCGTCCGTGGCCGCCGCCCCGCCGCCGGAATATTCGTCCTTGTGGCTCGCGCCTATGGCCGCCACCTGGCGCCGCTCCGTGTTGGTCTGGACGGTCACGTTATAGCAATACTTCACCGTGTCCTCCCTGATAGTCTGAACCATCAGCTCGAACATGTCAAAGCCCTCCGCGGCGTAAGCCTTCGCCGGGTCCTGCTGCCCCAGCGCCCGTAGCCCTATGCCGTGGCGCAACTGGTCCATGGCGTCGATGTGGTCCATCCACTTGCTGTCCACCACGCGGAGCAATATCATGCGCTCCAGCTCCCTCATGCGCTCCTCGCCTATCTCCTGCTCCTTGTCCTTGTAAAGGGCCTCCATCCGCTCCATGGCGTCGTCCTTCAGACGGGCCTGGGTCAACTCCCGCGTCTCGTCCTCGCCGTAGGCGGGAGGCGTAAAAAGCGGCGCGATCCTGCGCAACGCGCCCCACAGCCCCTCATAATCCCATTCCTCGGAGAACTTGGAACTCACCGTGGCGGCGTTCACGGCCTCGTCCACCAGCTCCTCCATCATGGACATGATGTTCTCCCGCACGTCCTCGCCGTTCAGCACCTTGCGCCGCTCCCCGTATATCACCTCGCGCTGCTTGTTCATCACGTTGTCGTACTGAAGCACGTACTTACGGATGGAAAAATTCCTGCCCTCCACCCGTTTCTGCGCGTTCTCGATGGAGCGGGTCAACATGCCCGCCTCGATGGGCTCGTCCTCCTGAACCCCCAGGCGCCCCACCAGCCCTTGCATACGGTCGCCGCCGAAGAGGCGCATAAGCTCGTCCTCCATGGATATGAAAAACTGGGTGGAGCCGGGGTCTCCCTGCCTGCCCGAACGCCCTCTGAGCTGGTTGTCTATCCTTCGGGACTCATGCCGTTCCGTCCCGATGATGTGCAATCCCCCCAAATCCACGACCTTCCGCTGCTCCTCGGCCCGCTCCGCCTTGTACTTGTCGAACAGCTCCTTGAACTCGGCCCTGGCCTTTATCATGTCCGCGTCCTCGAGGGGCACCGCGCTGGCGGCGTAGGAAATCGTCTCCTCGTCGTAGCCCTTCTTGCGCATGTCCTTCTTCGCCTCGAACTCAGGGTTGCCGCCCAGTATGATGTCCGTGCCGCGCCCCGCCATGTTCGTGGCTATCGTCACCGCGTTCAGCCGCCCCGCCTCGGAGACTATCTCAGCCTCCTTCTCGTGGTGCTTCGCGTTCAGGACGTTGTGCTTGACGCCGTTGCGTTTCAGCATGTCGCTTATCATCTCCGACTTCTCGATGGAAATCGTGCCCACCAGCACGGGCTGCCCCTTGGCGTTCTTCTCGGCGATATTGGCCGCGATGGCCTTGAACTTGCCGCGCTCCGTGGAATAGATGGAATCCTGCATGTCCCCCCTGACCACGGGCTTGTTGGTGGGTATTTCCACAACGTCCATATTATAGATGTCGCGGAACTCCTCCTCCTCCGTCCTGGCCGTGCCCGTCATTCCCGCCAATTTCTTGTACATCCTGAAATAATTCTGTATGGTGATGGTGGCCAATGTCTTTGACTCCTGGCGGACGTTCAGCCCCTCCTTCGCCTCTATGGCCTGGTGCAGCCCGTCGCTGTAGCGCCTGCCGAACATCAGCCTCCCCGTGAACTCGTCCACGATGATGATCTCCCCGTCCTTGGCGATGTAGTCCACGTCCCTGTGCATGAGGTTCCGCGCCTTCAACGCCTGAAGCACGTGATGGTTCACCTCCATATTCTCGGGGTCTGAAAAATTGTCGATTTTGAAGTATTTCTCCGCCTTCTCCACGCCCGGCTCCGCCAGGGAGACGGTCTTGTCCTTCTCGTCCATGGTGAAGTCCTCGTCCAGCCGCAGGGTCTTGACGAAGCGGTCCGCGGTGAAATACAAGTCCGTGGACTTGTCGCCCTGCCCCGATATTATGAGGGGCGTCCGCGCCTCGTCGATGAGTATGCTGTCCACCTCGTCCACGATGGCGAAATTCAGCGGCCTCTGGGTCAAGTCCTCCTTGTATATGACCATGTTGTCCCTGAGATAATCGAAACCGAACTCATTGTTGGTGCCATAGGTTATGTCCGCCCTGTAGGCCGCTTTCCGCGTCTCGTTGCTTATGCCGTGGATGACGCAGCCCACGTCAAGCCCCAGGAAGCCGTAAAGCTTCCCCATCCACTCCATGTCGCGCTTGGCCAGGTAGTCGTTCACCGTGACCACGTGAACGCCCTCGCCGGGCAAGGCGTTCAGGTATGCCGCCAATGTGGCCACCAGCGTTTTGCCCTCGCCCGTCTTCATCTCGGCTATGCGCCCCTGATGGAGCGCGATGCCGCCGATGACCTGGACTTTGAAGTGCTTCATGCTCAGGCTGCGCCAGGCCGCCTCGCGGCAGACCGCGAAGGCCTCAGGCAATATGGCGTCCAACTCCTCGCCGCCCGCCAGCCGCGACCGAAACTCGGCGGTTTTGGCCCTCAGCTCCGCGTCGGCCATGCCCTTGGCCTCGTCCTCCCGCGCCATGACCAAGTCCGCGATTTTCTCGATTTTCCTGACCTCCTTCACGTTGAGGTCCCCGAAGATTTTTTCCATCAATCCCATAGCGTTCCCTTTCTATCCTCCGCCCCCGCGCTCCCCGCTCCCGAAGGAAGGCCCCGGCAGGGGCGGCATGTCGCGGCGTTCAAACCCGCCGTCCCGCCCTATATGCTCCCCATGCTCTCCCCAGGCTCCACGAAGGCCGCGTAGATGGCCTTTATGGCCGTCTCAAAATCCTTGTTCTCCACGCCTATTATGATGTTCATCTCGCTGGAGCCTTGGTCGATCATGCGGATATTGACCCCCGCCCTGTAGAGCGCGCGGAACAGCAGCGCCGCCACCCCCGGCCTGGCCGCCATGCCGCTGCCCACTGTGGCGATAAGCGCCATGTCGTCGAAAACCTCCACGCTGTCGGGCTGCGCTTTCCGCTCAATCTCGTCCAAAATATCCGACACGTGATCCTCCAGGTACTTCTTGGAAAGCACCACGGACACCGTGTCCACCCCGCTGGGTATATGCTCGATGGGAATGTTGTAATTCTCGAACACGCTGAGGATCCTCCGTATGAAGCCCACCTCCGTGCTCATGCTGTTCTTGTATATGGCAATGACGGAAAAATCCTTGTTCCCCGCTATTCCCGTGATGACCGGCGCGCCCTCCCCCCGTTCGATGGCGTCCGCCTCGATGATGGTGCCCGGGTCATCGGGCTCGTTGGTGTTGCGGATGTTGATGGGGATATTGGCCTGCCGCGCCGGGTATATGGCGTTCTCGTGCAGCACGGAGGCGCCCATGTAGGACAGCTCCCGCAGCTCCAGGTAAGAAATGCGGCTTATGGCCTTGGGGTTCTTCACGATTCTCGGGTCCGCCATGAGGAACCCCGAGACGTCCGTCCAATTCTCGTAGACATCGGCTTTCACGGCGTTGGCCACGATGGCTCCGGTGATGTCCGACCCGCCTCTGGAGAAGGTTTTTATCTTCCCGTCGGGATAGGTCCCGTAAAATCCGGGCACCACCGCCCGCTCGTGCTTGCCTAGTTCTTCCGCCAGCGCCGCCAGCGACTCCTCGTTCAGGAATTTCCCCTTTTTATCGAAGCGCACAAGCCCCGCCGCGTCCACAAAGTCGTAGCCCAGGTAAGCCGCGATGAGCGCCGCGCTCAGGTACTCGCCCCTGCTGGCTATGTAGTCGGCGCTGGGGTTTTCCCCCAGGCGCTCCCGTATCTCCTCCAGCAAAGCCCCCATGCCAACATCCACCTTCAATGAAATCTCCATGGCGACGAACCTGTCCCATATGACCTGGAACACCTGGCCATAGGGCGCGTTATGGTCAATCTGCGCCTTGCAGAGATAAAGCAGGTCTGTGATCTTGTTGTCCCCGTCAAAACGCTTCCCCGGCGCGGACACCACCACGTAGCGCCTCTCAGGGTCAGCCTCCACTATGTTCTTCAGTTTCTCGATCTGTATCGCGTCCGCGACGGACGACCCGCCGAACTTCGCAACCTTAACTCCCATACACGTCATCTCCTCCTTTGGAAAATGCCTACCGCTCCAATAATACATTATATAAAAAATGGGCCCTTAGGTCAAATTTTACGCAAAACAATTTGACAAGCCCCAAAATCTGCGGTATACTAATTTCAATGCGGCGTTCCGGGGCTTGCTCCTGAGCGTTTCCCCCGGCGCCTGCGGCAAAACTGCATATAGCGACAAATGCGTTGACGGAGTTTCCTGTCGCCAAGAAGACGTCACAGAGAGCCGGCGGTTGCTGGAATGTCGGCACGTCGTGGCCATGGGTTCTCGCTCCCGAGCAGAGTCTCCGAACAGGGCCGCCCCCCAGGGGCGGCGGGCCGGGTTCTTCCGGCGCCCCATCGCGGGCGCGGCGGGGCGTCGGCCGCCCCACCTAATTAAGAGGCTACGGCAGGCTCCGTTACCAAGGCCGAGGATTTGTTGGAATCCGATGAGCGATCGGCCACGCGCCGATAATCAGGGTGGTACCGCGGTAGTTTATATCGTCCCTGGAGCCAATGTCTGGCTTCAGGGATTTTTATTTCTGAGGCTATCTTCCGCCCTCCGCCCAATAATCTTGGGCGGAAGAAAAAGGATAGGTATGAGGCCCTTGTCGAGTGAGGGAAGGCCCGCGGCGCGGGCACCGCTAAGAAAGGATGGCGCCGTCATGAAAAGAATCAAGATATTTGACACGACGCTGCGGGACGGGGAGCAGTCCCCGGGCTGCAGCATGAACCTGAAAGAGAAAATTGAGATGGCCAGGCAACTGGAGCGCATGAAGGTGGACGTGATAGAGGCGGGCTTCGCCATATCCTCCCCCGGCGACTTCGCCTCGGTCAAGGCCATAGCCGAGGCCGTGAAGGACTGCACGGTGGCCAGCCTGGCCCGCGCCGCCGTGAAGGACATAGACAGGGCGTGGGAGGCCGTTAAGGGCGCCGCGGACCCCCGCATACACCTCTTCATAGCCACGTCCCCCCTGCACATGGAGCATAAGCTCCAGATGACCCCTGACCAGGTCTACGAGACCGCCGTGGCCATGACCGCCCGCGCCGTCGGGTACTGCTCCAACGTGGAGTTCTCGGCCGAGGACGCCACCCGCAGTAATTGGAAATTTTTGGCACGTGTCATAGAGGGCGTCATCGCCGCCGGGGCGACCACCATAAACCTGCCCGACACGGTGGGCTACACCACCCCCGACGAGCATTACGAGTTCTTCATGCGTATACGGGAGCGGGCCCCTTCGCTGGAGAAAGTGACCATATCCTCCCATTGCCACGACGACCTGGGCCTGGCGGTGGCCAATTCCCTGGCTGCCGTGAAGGCGGGGGCCACCCAGGTGGAATGCACGGTCAACGGCATTGGCGAGCGGGCGGGGAACGCGGCCATGGAGGAAATAGTCATGGCGCTGTACACGCGGCGCGAGCTGTTCCAGGCGGAGACGGGCGTCCTGACGGGGGAGATCATGCGCTCCTCGGCCATGCTCACCAACATCACGGGGGTGAAAGTCCAGCCCAACAAGGCGGTGGTCGGGGAGAACGCCTTCGCCCACGAGGCGGGCATCCACCAGCATGGGGTGATGAAGCACCGCGGCACCTACGAGATCATGACGCCGGAGTCCGTCGGGCTGAACAAGAACAACCTGGTGCTGGGCAAGCACTCAGGCAAGCACGCCTTCCGCGAGCGGCTGGCCTCACTGGGCTACAGCCTCAGCGAGGAGGATTTGGGCGCGGCCTTCGAGCGGTTCAAGACCCTTGCCGACAAGAAGAAAACCGTGTATGATAAAGACATCGAGGCGCTGGTGGCCAAGGAGAAGGTCCAGATACCCAGGACTTACGCCCTGAACAGCTTCGTCATAAACAGCGGCAACAAAATCACCTCCACGGCGGTGATAGACCTGGTGAGGGACCAGCGCTCCACGGAGAGGGTCTCCCGAGGGGAGGGGCCCATCGACGCGGCCTTCAAGGCCATAGAGAAAATCGTGGGGCGGCAGCTGGCGCTGGAGGATTACCAGATAGGCTCGGTGACCGAGGGCGAGGACGCCCTGGGCGACGCCAAGGTGAAAATCAAAAATAGCGACGGGGAGACGTTCTCGGGGCGCGGCCTGTCCACCGACGTGATAGAGGCCAGCATATTGGCGTACATCAACGCCGTGAACAAGATGCTCCACGTGGAGAAGGAAGGGCTGCGCGAGGGGAAAATCGACGCGAGCTGGAACAAGATACTGCACAAATAGGGGCGCGAGGGGGCGTCGGGGCTTCCGCCGCGGCGCCGCGCGCCACATGCCTCATATAAAGAAAGGTGACGGGTGATGACAATGGGAATGACAATGACGCAAAAGATTCTCGCCGCCCACGCGGGCGTGGCGGAGGTGAAGGCGGGGCAATTCATCGAGGCGGCCATAGACATAGCGCTGGCCAACGACATAACGGGCCCGCCGGCCATAAAGGAGTTCCGCAGGATGGGCGCCCCCGCGGTTTTCGACAGGGACAAGGTGGCGCTGGTGCCGGACCACTTCACGCCCAACAAGGACGTCAAGTCCGCCGAGCAGTGCAAGGAGCTGCGGGAGTTCGCCAGGGCGCAGGGGATAAGCCACTATTTCGAGATAGGGGAGATGGGCATAGAACACGCGCTGTTGCCCGAGAAGGGGCTGGTCACCGCCGGGGACGCGGTTATCGGCGCGGATTCCCACACCTGCACCTACGGCGCCCTGGGGGCCTTCGCCACGGGGGTCGGCTCCACGGACCTGGCGGCGGGTATGGCGACGGGCAGGGCCTGGTTCAAGGTCCCGCCGGCCATAAAATTCCGCCTGACGGGGGCCCTCTCCAAGTGGGTCAGCGGTAAGGACGTGATATTGGCCATTATCGGCATGATTGGCGTGGACGGGGCGCTGTACAAGTCCATGGAATTTTCGGGGCCGGGGCTGGCGGGGCTGTCGATGGACGACCGTTTCGCCATGGCCAACATGGCCATCGAGGCGGGCGCGAAGAACGGCATATTCGCCGTGGACGAGCGCACGATGGCGTATATAAAGGAACATCCCTGCGAAAGCCCTTCCCTTCGGAAGGAGGCGACGGTCTACGAGGCGGACGCCGACGCTGAGTACGAGCGGGAGATAGAAGTGCGGCTCGCGGACGTCCGGCCCACAGTCTCGTTCCCCCATCTGCCCGAGAACACCCGAAGCATCGGGGAGGTCGGGGACGTGAGGATAGACCAGGCGGTCATAGGCTCCTGCACCAACGGCAGGATCGAAGACATGCGGGCGGCGGCGGCAGTCCTGAAGGGGCGCAAGGTGGCTCCGGGAGTGCGTTGCATAGTGTTCCCCGCCACCCAGCGGGTGTACCTGGATTGCGTGAGGGAGGGGCTCGCGGAGATTTTCATCGAGGCGGGCGCCGTGATTTCCACGCCCACCTGCGGGCCTTGTCTGGGCGGGCACATGGGCATCCTGGCCGCCGGGGAGCGGGCGGTGTCAACCACGAACAGGAATTTCGTCGGGCGCATGGGCCACGTGGACTCGGAGGTCTACCTGGCCAGCCCCGCAGTGGCGGCGGCGTCGGCGGTGGCGGGCAGGCTCGCGGGGCCCGAGGATTTGGGGCTTTAAGGGCCGGCAGGGCTGCGGGGCGGCTTCACAGGGGCCGGCTGCCGAAAGCCGGTCGGGCGCGGAGAGCGACAGGGATTTTCAGTCGGCGAACGAAGGAGGGAAGCGATATGGGAAAAGCGTATAAATACGGACAGAACGTGGACACGGACGTGATAATACCGGCGAGGCATTTGGTCACCTCAGACCCCGCCGAGCTGGCGAAGCATTGCATGGAGGACATCGACAGGGACTTCGCCTCTTCGGTGCGGCCAGGGGACGTGATAGTGGCGGGAGCCAACTTCGGATGCGGCTCTTCCAGGGAGCATGCGCCCATAGCCATAAAGGGGGCGGGGGTGGCCTGCGTGATAGCGCCCAGCTTCGCCAGGATTTTTTACCGCAATTCCTTCAACACGGGCCTGCCCATCCTGGAATCGGCAGAGGCGGCCGAGAGAATTGAGGCAGGGGACGAGGTGGAGGTGGATTTCGCCGCCGGGGCCATCCGCAACGTGACGAAGGGGGAGACTTATCACGCCGAGCCGTTCCCGCCGTTCATCACCAGGCTGATAGAGAGCGGGGGGCTGGCGGAGTACGTCAAGGCGGGACTGGGCGCCTAGCCGTGTCGGCGTCGGCGGGCGCGGCGGCCTTGTCGGGTCGGGCGGCCAGGATTTTCAACACTTTAATGAACAATAACGGCTTATACAGAAAGGAATCGAATGATGGAATATGATATAGCGCTGATAAAGGGCGACGGCATAGGGCCTGAGGTCATAGGCCAGGCGGTTCGCGCCTTGGACGCGGTGGGGGCGGCCTACGGCCACGCTTTCAGGTACAAGGAGCTGCTGGCGGGGGGCTGCGCCATCGACGCGCTGGGCGTCCCGTTGCCGACCGAGACGGTGGCCGCCTGCAAAGCCGCCGACGCGACGTTGCTGGGCGCGGTGGGCGGCTGGAAATGGGACGGGCTGCCTGGGGGGGCGCGGCCCGAGGCGGCGCTTTTGGGATTGCGCAAGGAGCTGGGGCTTTACGCGAACATCCGCCCCGCGCTGCTCTTCGACGCCTTGTCCGACGCCTGCCCTCTGAAGCCTGAGCTGACGGCGGGGGGGTTGGACTTCGTGGTGGTCAGGGAGCTGACGGGGGGCATCTATTTCGGCGAGAGGGGAGTGGAGGACGCGGGCGCCATGGGGAAGGCCGCCTACGACGTGGAGCGGTACTCGGAGGCGGAAGTGCGGCGCATAGGGGCGGTCGCTTTCGAGACGGCCCGAGGGAGGCGGGGCAGGCTGACCAGCGTGGACAAGGCCAACGTGCTGGAAAGCTCGCGGCTTTGGCGCAGGGTTCTAACGGAGATGGCGGCCGAATACCCTGACGTGGAGCTTGGCCACATGTACGTGGACAACGCGGCCATGCAGCTGGTCCGCGCCCCCAAACAGTTCGACGTGATAGTGACGAGCAACATGTTCGGGGACATACTCTCCGACGAGGCGAGCATGATCACCGGCTCCATAGGCATGTTGCCGTCGGCGAGCCTGGGGGAGGGGTCTTACGGCATGTACGAGCCCATCCACGGGTCGGCGCCCGACATCGCGGGCCAGGACAAGGCGAACCCCTTCGCGGCCATACTCTCGGCGGCTATGTTGCTGCGGCACACGCTTAAGCTGGAAAGGGAGGCGGCCGCCCTGGAGGACGCGGTGAGGGCGGCGCTGGCGGAGGGCTACAGGACGCCTGACATATATACGGAAGGCACGAAGCTGATAGGGACGGCGGAGGCTGGGGAGAGGGTCGCCGAGGCGGTTGCGCGGCATATTCCTTAGATACCATTAATTTAATATACTGCGAATTTATTGAAATTGTCCAAATAAAATAGTTATGGCTACTAACAGGGGAAGCGAGGGGATTTTGCGACGGACAATATATTTGTGTTGCTAGCGTATATTCTAGAAATGCGATTAAAACAGCGTTTCGACAAATCGTTTATATTTAAAGAATCCCGCCTGTTTGACAAACGGCGGGATTTCCTCTAAGGAGTTCAGCCTGAAGGCGGGCGACGTGAAGTACTGCGCCTAGAGACCAGGAGAGGCGAATACGGGCATATCTACCAATCTGCGTTCAAAATGTTACCTTGAAGCGGATTAGTAGATACTATCTTCCGCCATCCGCCCAATAATTTTGTGCAGAATTCAAAAAAAGAACAAGTATAAAGACGCCTGCGGACGTTTTGGCGACGCTCCGCATGAGACATGAGGTAACGAGGAGAAGATGCTCATGGCAAGCAAAATATATTTGGATTACATAAAAATAAATGCCGCCAGAAAAGCGTTGATGAAGAACCAAGCGGAGATGATGAGAGAATTCAATAAAGCTAAGAGGCTGACGGAAGAGCTCGCCTCCGAATGGAAAGGCGACAGCTCCGGCGTATTCAAAGACAGCGCGGAAGTGTTGCTGAAAAATTTTGTTTCCGTGATTTTAGAGTTCAACGAACTCATAGACAAACTGGATTTCGCGGTGGAAACGTCACGGCAGGCGGAAATTGACCTGAAAGCCCGTTTGGAGGCCATGTGATATGGCGTGCCGCTGCGACGACATTCGCGTTTCGCGAAAAGATTTGGAGGCGTTGGATTTGGCCGGGCGCTCGCTGGACAGGCTTTATAAATATGAGACGACAAAGCTGAAAGAGCGGTTGGAACGATTGGCGCAAGAGACCGCCGACAGCGTCAAGCCTGACAACCTCAGAGAGCTTGCCAGGCAAGAAAAGGCTTTATACAAGGAGACGGCGGCGGTTCTCAAAGTCATGCCGGATGAATGCCACAAGGAGAAGAAACAGCTAGAAAACCGTATGCGCGACATGGAAACAGAGGACAGAAGGTGGCACGCCGAAACTTCGTCGGTCAGACGCGCCGGCGCCTAGCGGTCAAAACCTTGATGCGAGTCGCTTCTGAACTTGCTTAAAAAAATAATCATGCTACCAAGCGCGACGGCAAGCTGATTTTACCTGGCGCAAGGCTGGTATGCCCCGTGGCGGGTTGTCTTCAAAGCGTATCCGCGCGAAAACTCGATTAATAGATTATTTCCCGAGCGTCCCGTGCGTTTGACAATAGGTAAAAAGTTTTTTATTATAATTAAATGGAACCATGAGACTGGACGAATGCTGTTGGCAATATATCAAAATAATCCCATTTATTGAAGCTGTCCCCTCATATAGGTTTTTCACGCTTTCCTCAATCAAAATTTTGGTTCAGGCGAGCCGTAGCTTTGTCGCGTGGCATATGGGGAGTTCCGCGGCAACCGTGGATGGCGGCGAAGAAGCGGGAAACGAACGAAAGGAGGCTGTCGTAATGATGGCAAAACCTTGGGTCAGGTATATATGCTTGGTGGCGGTCCTGCTGGTGACGGGACTGGGCTACACGGGCGTGGCGCGGCATTTCGAGTCGTTAAAGAGTAAAACGCTTGAAGACAGGCCGCCCGTGCATAACCACTACAGGGCGACGCAGGACGCGCTGGAAGCTAAGTATGGAGAGAAGTTCAGAATGAGCAAAGATAGAATCCTGCCCTGGGTACCTCAGGGCACGTTCTACAAAACCTGGCCTACGGGCAGGCGGGACATGGAGTTTGGGGTCTTGAGCATATGCGAGGAAGAGCCGGAGACAAAGAAACATAAGGAAGGGACGCTGAGTTTTAGCGACAACTACTGCGGCGTGCTGGCGAGGGAGGAGTGCTGCGCGCTCATAGAGTCCGCGGTAAGGGAAGTTCTGCCGGAGTGCAAGGTTAATCTGAAGATTCATCTGGGCGTTTCAACCTTTGAGCGCCTTTGTCCCGGCCAAATGCCAGGGGACAGAACCTTGGAGCATGTGCTGGGGCTCGTCCCGCCGATGTACAGTATCCGAGTGGCAGTCGTGATCAGAAACGACGGAGAGGCATCCGAGGCATATGAGGGAACGCTGGCCCTGCTGGAGGAAAAGGTCCGTGCCGCCACAGGAGCGAGGGTCGAAGAATTCGAGCTCTACGTGGCGCCCGAGGAGGTCTACGACGACTACGGCGACGAACGGGTGTTTTGGAGAAGTGACCGCAGTGACGACGACTGGCGTCGCTATCGTTACGGCGACGCCATCCACATCGGCGATCTCATAGAGCAGGCGGGCAAAGACGGCTTCATGTATTTTCTCGGTTCGGGGTTAGAAGAGGAGGCGGACGATGACGAGCGAGAATAATGCGGCAAGATCCGAGTACCTGGACGACAACGCGAGGCTGGCGTTACTGGCCTCCTTGGTCTATCTTGACAGGCTGCTGTACGAAGACGGGCTCCCGGACTCTGATGCGGGCGAAATAAAGGAGGTTGCCGTCGAAGACGGGCCCATCGTCGCGGAGCGGGCCAAAGAGGCGCTAGTTGAATTGAAAAAAAAGGAACTCTTCGACGGTTATGGGAAGGATGACTTCCCTGGCAAGATGACGGAGGAGGAATGGAGGGCTACGCTGAGGAGCGCCGCCGCTGACCCTTGTCTGCAACGCGTCCGCGTGGCAGGGTACTACGACAAGTTCGGCGGCAAGGAAGGCAGAGGGGTGATGTTCAGGGACGAAGGGACGGGCGACGTGGCCATAGTATTCATGGGCACGGGCAAATTCGAGTGGAAAGTGGATGCCAAAGGCCTCACGGGACGGGGGCTGTCCGCCTCTCAGAAGGACGCAGTGCAGTTTTTCGAAAACATGCGCGCGACGTTCGGCTTAGGCGGAAACGGGGGGCGCGTGTTCGTGTCCGGCCACTCTGCGGGCGGCAACAAGGCCGAGGTGGTGACCGTGCTGTTCCCCGACATAGTCACCAAATGCTTATCCTATGACGGGCAGGGGCACTCGAAATGGTTCATGGAGACGTACCGGGAGACTATAGACCGGATTCGAGAAGAAGACAGAAAAATCAAAGAAGAAGACAGAAAAAGTAAAGAAGAAAAAATAGTCAGGGTGGCTGAAATCGGCGACTTTGTTCATGCCCTCGGTATACCGCTGAAAAGCGCGACATACTACGCCCGTCAGGACACCCACGGCGGCACGGCTTACGGCGACCCGCCCCAGCTGTCCCACTGCCCGAACGCCATACTGCGCGAGGACGGGACGTTCACCGAGGAATTGAATACGGGGGAACCCGCCTTGGCCAGGCTGGTCAACAAGCTGACCTTGGCCATCATGGAGAGGGAGGACGCGGAAGAACTGGCTACAGGGGTTATGGGGTTTCTCGAGGGCGAGCGGAACTGGGGGGAGTTATGGAAGACGCTGGAACTGTTCGGGGCGCTACTTGAGGAAACCGAAAGGCCGAGCGACGGGAAACTGGAGGATTGTAAGTCTGAAAACGGGGAACCGGGGACTGATAGCACGTTCCGGGAAGATTTTCTGGAAGCCCTGGGCGACAGGGAGACAAGGCGAGCCGTGGTGGCGCTGCTGTCCGAAATGATCTACGGCCACGGGGACGACGGCTACAAAGGGGAACGACGCCTGGAGCCCGCGCTGGACGCGGCGCTCGACGACCCCGAACTGCTCATGGCGCTTACGGAGTACCTGATAGCCCTGCGCCCCCTGTTCGACGACGCGGCTAACGGGCGAGGGCGTGAAGCGCTCATGGGGCGGCTCAAGCCCATTATAGCGCGGCTCGGCTTGAGGATGTTGACGACGGCGCAGTGGCAGGGGGGGCTTTTTTTCCCGTCGCCCGGCGGCGCCGTAAAAGCCGCTCAAGCCTGGGAAGGCATTAGCGAGACCAAGAAAACTCTGCTTCTGAGAGCTTTGACAGACCCTTATCTCATCGAAAAATTAAGAACCAAGACAGGCGACGCGTATAAAGAGCTGACGGGTGAGCTGATGCTTTTCCTTAAGCCCGGCGGCACAGTCAAAATGGCCGTCGCGGCATCCAACGGCATAATCGGCCTCGGAGCCGGAGTTGCGGAGCGAAAGCAGGCGTCTGACGGGGTCATAATGGCGGACATGGATTGGCTCCAACGGAAAAGGACGCGGACTGAGGCGTTGTGCGAGGAGCTTCGCGCGCAAAGAAAAGAAATAGAGGGTTTCAAGAATTTGGCGGAAGAAGCTTTGAATCAGTGCGACGACAGCGGCGTCAAAGCTAAAGCCCGGGCCGTCATAAAAAGCTGCGATGACACGGACTATCGCTGCGGGGTCGCCATAAGGAAGACGGAAGAGCTGGCCAAGGGGTTGGAGAAGGCCATGAACAATTATCGGACGTTGGAGAGCGAGCTGGCGCGTCTCTAGGCGGCGGGACGACGTGAACGCAAAAGACGAGGCGGCAGGAGGCGCGCTAATGAAGAGCAGGGACACGAAGATGGCTATGAGGAAATTATTGGCAGCCATTTTGGCGGCGGCGCTGATGACGGGGGCTACAGCCTGTCAGACAGAGCCGAGCGACTTAAGAGAGGTGAAGCGTATGTTGTCGAACACCTTGAGCGCGAAAGTGGAGTACCGGTTCCAAATGCTTGAAAAAAACAGAATAGCTTATCTTTTTAGGGATGAAAACGGCGTTTGTTTTAGTGTGGATGCGTGGGTAACCGAAGATTATTGGCTTGGGGGTCTCGGCGTCAAACATCGCGGGCATGGCTGCGACTACTACGAACGTCTGTTGGAAGCGAACAACGAGAGCATCAGGGCCGCGCTGGCAGGTTACGGCGTCGTCAGGTATGTGGACAACTTTTTGCCCTATGTGGCGGTCGGCAGTTACGCCGACCTTGAGAATGCCGCAGAAGCGCTTTGCGCTATAAAGGACATAGCTGCGGGATTTCCCATACGCTGGGACAGATACGCCCCGGCATTCGGATTCGAGGTGGTGACCTTGTCGGCGGAGCGCACGGACGAGGACGGGAGGCAGAGCGGTTTAAGTTTATGGGAGATATGCTACAAGGATATAGAGAGCTTTCCCGAGCGAGCCGAGCTGCTGGAGGAACTGCGCCGAGAGTATGTTGACAGGGTTAAGCTCGGAGAGTTCGCCGAAGAGCTGCCGGACGAAATTTTGGAAAAATACCCCGCGTCGCGCATGAAGCTCTTGCGCGTGGGAGGAGCGGAAACAGCAGAACAGGAGTACATGGCGGATCTTTTTTATGACCGCGGGACGGGCGAGTATTTTATCAAGAACTTAAGCCTCTGGCAGGTATTCGACCATGCATGCGAACCTACGCGGGGACTGTTCAGGCAGTTGGTGCAGGCGCTTGGCGGCGTCTACCGATACGAAGGATGGAAAAAAGCGTCTTGGGAGATAGGCGGCGACCTCTGGACTGCCGAGATAGTCTCGGAGCAGGGCGACGACGACGGAATGCGCGTCAAGAGTATAACGGTCAGGAAGAACGGGGCCGAACTCGACGTGGCGAAGCCCGACAATATCATAGGCAAGGACGAAGGGGTAGCCTACACGTTCGCGGACTACCCTTTGTCCGACCTGGAGAAGCTGCTGGGCGCCAAGACGGAAGTAGATCATAAGGAGATGGCGGTTCGCATAGTAAGGTGACGCGGGCATGAAGGGGTCGGGGGCTTCCTGCGGCAGACCGGGGTTTGACTGAAAAAATAATCATGTCGTTGTGAGGGGCGGAGAAGCGATTTTATCGACGGCGCGTCCGGCGCGTTTCGCGCCGGAGCGTCTGGGGGATGATTTTGCGCAGGAAGGCGATTTGAGGATTATTTTCCAAATGGTTGGACGTGAGCGTTGTAGGATCCATGTACGACGACGTGAACTGATACGAATCCGCATTTAAGATGTTGCCTTGGAGCGAATTGGCAGACGCCATCCTCCGAAGAGGTGTGGACGAGGCCACCTGGAATGTGTTGCAAAGGGCATATCAGTAGGGCGCGGAGGCGAACGGGAGGCTGACTGACAGATCGGTCGCTATGGGGGCCCCTTCCCGGAAGGAATACAGGAAGGCTTAGCGGAAGGCCAAAGCGTTAGTCGAGGGAGCGTGATCGGTGGTGAGGGGGGTACGGGACGCGTGACGGGCGTACATTTGCATTTTGAGGTGCATAAAAACCTAAAAATAACAGGCGACAAGCTGTCGCGCGCGGATACTGCGCTCAACCCATGGATATTCTTGCCCTAGCGCGGGTTCTAGTGTTGGAAGGAGTATGTGAAATGAAGAAAGTAACGGGTGAAATGAACATAAAAATAATGACAGCGGCAATGCTGGCGGTTCTGGCGGTCGGCTTGGCGGGTTGCGTGGAGCCTCCCGCATCGCCCGATGTTTTGGAGGGAGCGGAGGTCGCGACGGTCACGACGGCGGGCGCGTCTGCCCTGCCTCAGACGCCGTCGCTTAAAAGCGATGAAAGCGACGAAAGCGATGAAAGTGGGAAAAACTGGGAGTGCGTCGAGAGGCTGTCGCGTTACCTGGGGAGAAGCATCGATGATATTCTTTATGGCGGCGAGGAGTCGTGTGAAATCGCGTACGTTAAAGAAAACGCCACCGAGTACATCTTTCTCGAGACACCATCCACCTCCACCGTGCGCGCTATTTTTGACGGGCCGGTCTGGGACGGAAATTCGCGTTGCAAGGCGGTTCTGGCAAGAGACTATCAGTCTGCGGCCCAAGACTTGGAATATGTCAAGAAACAATATGGGAACAATATGGAGTGGCGCGAAACGGGCGGTTCCCGCGGCTATTGCGCCTACGCTTTCAAAGAAGGAGCGGAAGCGAGGATTTACCCCGTGTCAGGCGGGACGCGGGACTGGTTGGGGATAATCGTCTGCGAAACGGGCGCGGAGGATATGGATTTCGAGAAGTATTTGACAGTGCATCCGTTCAAGTCTGTTGACGGAATCCCGCAATATCGCGTCATAGACGTAGCGGAGAGGGAAAAGCCCGAATGGGAGAACGCGCGGCGGTTTATGTCATACATTGGCAAAAGCTTTGAAGAAATAAAGGCGGACTTCCCAAATTTGGAGCATTACGAAGATAGCGAATACGAGGAGTACGGCATGACAGACAAGGAAACGGGCGCCATTTTCATAGATGATGGCGGGAACGGCCGTTGTTCTTATTGCGAGATACCCCAAGGCTTTTTCTTCGAGGGCCTGCTTCGAGAGGATGGCACGGCGTCGCGTGAGGACTTAATGAGCTATTGGCCTGTTGAACACGCATGGTATAAGACAGACGGCTGCGCTGGCTCTTGGTACAAATTCCTGTTCGACGACATGGGTATATCTCTGCGCTCCTACTGGGCAGATGGGTCTATTTACAGCGGCGGGACGGTTTACATCTCTAAGAGGAATTGACATGAGCCAGGCTCCAGGCCCCTGTCGGTTCGTTCATGACGGCGCGCTTCCCGCCCCTCCGCGAAAAAACATGTTCCCAGGGACGCTTCCATTTGGAAACAAGTATTTCGAGCGAGAAGTTACAAGGGTTCAGGTCTGGCTGAAGGGCCTGGGCTATTACGGCAACGAATACGCGGGCAACAAAACGGAGATTGGTCGCAAGACGGACGGCTTCCCTGGGAACAACACGGAGGCGAACGGGGAAGCTGAATGTCAAGCCGATGGCCACGCCCGAGACGGAAAAAGGGCCCGCTCCGGGCGAAACCTCGCAAGAGGGCAATGAAAATTAACTAAGGGAGACAAATAAAGTGCAGGAAAACCAGGCGTTCGACTTTGCCAAGGCGGTGGAGCTGCGCAACAAGCTGAAAAACGGGATAACCTCCATAAAGGGCGCGCTCGACAGATGCCAGGCCATGGTCGAGGAATGCCGCGGCTGGTGGAGAGGCGGATCGGAGGAAGCCCTCATCAAAAGCTTCGCATGGAGGAAGAAGGAGGCTCTCAGGGACTTGGAGAAATGGCTGGGGGCCCTCCAGCGGAAGCTCAAGGAGGTGGAGGACGCCAAGGCGGGGCAGGAGGCGGCGCTGAAGAAAGCCTTGAACGAAAGCCCGACTGTCTCGAGCTTCAACGCAAAGCGCGGGAAACCCCAAGTGGATACTGTCATTGGCAACGCGTTCTCGTCGCAGGCCCAAAAATCCGACAAAATGGCTACGGCGTATGAAAGGTTCATAGCTGCCGCGCGGAACGCGGGCATCTACGGCCATTGCTTCAGTAGCGCTTTTATACGTCGTCAGCACATCCCCTTGGGGCAAGTGACGGACGAGGCGCTGATATTAGGCAACTATATTAGCAACATCAGGTCGGGGAGCGTGAAAGGCTATGTCAACGGCCAAGGGAACGAGCCGTACAGTAAATTCAGGTACGGAGGCTTTCCCATGTCAGAAAATGGTTGCGGGGTCATAGCGGTCCACAACGCGTTGGTGGCGCTGGGTAAAGAAGAGGAATTGCGTGACGTGGCTCTTTACTTCGATAAACACGGCGCCATTTTTCGAGGGGCGCTCGGAACTAACCCTCTTGAGCCCATCAACTTCTTCTCTCTCAAGGGCTGTATAGTTACGACTTCTTTAAACCCGTCGAAATTCGACGCGCTGGCCGCCTCATCGACTGTGTGCGTCATGACGTTCTGGAACGACAAGAACAATCTGACTAGAGGGGCCCACACGGTGGCTATCACGAAGAACCCGGATGGCAGCATAGAGGTTTATAACTACAGCAATGAGAATAGGGAGGCGAAATCGTATCCGTCCATAGAAGCCATGATAAGAGAAGGCAATTTCGGGCCTATAGTGCTATTGGGGGTGAGCAATCTATGAGAAACATAGCCAAAACCGTCGCCTGGGGGTTGCTTGTCTGCCTGGCGTTGACCGGATGCGTGGACTTCTACAGCGACAAGCGCCCCAATGCGTACCAAAATACGCGATGGGTAGCAGAAAGCCCCAGCATATATTTTGACGTGAACGAAAAATACCGCCAAGTGACAGGCGGATATACCACTTACGGGAAAATAGAGATCGACGGCGTGACCACAAAAATCACCGTTAGCTTTGACTATGGAGCAGGAATTGAATTTTACGATATTTCCCCCTACATGCCGACAGGCAAGGAGGAAAATTATGTAGGATATGGAAGACATGAGAATTACCTGTTCCGCGGCGACTGCAAGTTCGGCCGTGACAAGTTCGTGGTCAGAATTAGGAACAACGAGAGAGGATTCCTAGACGACTCGATAGAGGAGATAGTCTTTGTCAGGGAGGACATGCCCGAGACGGAAAAAGGGCCCGCTTCGGGCGAAACCTCGCGAGAGGGCAATGAAAATTAACTAAAGGAGACAAATAAAGTGCAAGAAAACCAAGCGTTCGACTTCGCCAAGGCGGGGCAGGAGGCGGCGCTGAAGAAAGCCTTGAACGAAAGCCCGACTGTTCTCGGCCTCGGCAACAAGCAAAAAAAAACTGCAGATAACCCAAATAAATATTGCTAAAAATGGGAGGAAAACAGTGACGAACATTTTGAAAAGGATAGGGGCGCTGCTTATAGCGGCATGTATTTTTGGGGCCTGTGACGGCGCAGGAGCGGGGAACGTCGAGCATAAGCCCGTTGGCGGGGCGGCGCCCGCGAACATCGCCGCGCCGTCCCAGGTAGTTCTGTTGCCTAAAAGCTACAGAGAAAAGGATGAATGGAGAGACGTAAATGAAATGTGCGGCTATCTTGGGAAAAGCGTCGAGTATATCATGAATAACCGCAAAACGGAGGACGGTTCCCTGTGTTCTTACGACTATGTCAAAAAAGACGGGGCCGAAAGACTGTTCTTTTATCCGGACGTGCCGAATTACTCGATGCTTGCGCTTCTCGCTCCTCTCGCCGAGGAAGAGGAGCCGCGTAGCCAAGCGGTTTTAGCGAGGAAATACAACAACGGTTCTTTGGCGCGGAACGCGGAGGAGGGTAAAGAGATCTACGGCCGGGAGGCGGAGCGGCGTGACTCCGACGGCATTGGCGGCGGCTATTACCTTTATGCCTTCGACGACGGCGTGGAGGCGAGATTTTACGTCGCGTCGGATGAGTCGGGCAGATGGGTCGGGATAGCTGTCTGCCATGCGGGCGTTGACGACACGGCGCTGGAAAAATTTGCGTCGGGGTTCGGCGACGGCTATGGGGCTTGGAAGGAGGCGATATCCGACGACGTGATTTTGGACGCAAAAGAAAGCGAGAAGCCCGAATGGGAAGGCGCGCGGCGCTTCATGTCATACATCGGCAGGAGCTTTGACGAGATAAAAGCGGAATTCCCGACGTTGGAGCCTTATTACATCGACGACCCTAACGCCCAAATGTGCGAGCATGGCTTGAAAGACGAAAAGACGGGGCTCTCGTTCGGCGCCCCCCTAAACAAGGATGCGTGCACTTATTGCGCCGTGCCCTACGACGCTTTGCTCGACGGCCTTATACGAGAGGACGGCACGGTGGCGCGGGAGGATCTCTTGACGTATTGGCCGGCGAGCCACGGGTGGTCTAACGCGGACGGATCGTGCGACACCTCGCATTACAGCTTCCGATTTGATGGGATAGAGATATACGTGCCTGCGGACAACACGGACGGAATTTTGCCGGAAGGGACGGAAATAAGCATATTCGGATAGCGGAAATCGGCGGCTCGGGGCCCGTCGGGGAGGCCCCGCTGTCGCCAGCGGGACGGGTCGGCGGGCGCGTCTCAAGATTTGCCGCTTATTTTTGAAGTTCCCATTAGACGTGACAAGGAGTGAAAATAAATATATGAAAAACACGGTTATCGCGCTTCTTCTGGTCATAATCGCGGTCGCCTTCACGCAGCCGCTTGTTGAGACCCTGAACGTCGTCAAAGAAAAGGTGACGCTTGACGCGGCTTTGAAGAACGCTTGCCGCGCCGCCAGGCACAACGCGTTGTCTGAAGCGAGACTCGGCGATTTGGACGCGAAAGTGGAGGAAGACGGATTCACGGAGCATCTGAAGAAGGCCTTTGCCGAGACGTTGGATCTGGTTCCGACGGTAAGCGCGGGAGGGCAGCTGCGCTTCACCTCCCCTAGGGGGCGATGGAACGAGATTTCGCTGAGTGTCACGCAGATCCATGACGAAAGCGACGCCTTTGACGAAAGGGGCGTCACTAAGACGATGCTGGAACTGGAAACGCCGTACGTATTCAGAACCGCGTTGCTGAAAAAAGCGGCGGCGCTGACGTCGAAGGCTTTCGTCATCAAAGGGAAATATAATTTCCTGTCGATGGATATCAATTAAGAAAGGTATGGCAATTATGGAATACGTGTTAATCACGCTGAATGTTAGCGGCAGAGACGAGGATTTGCGCGTTCCCGCCCTAATCGCCGCAGGAGAGCTTGTTGACGTGTTCAACGAACTTTACGAGGCGTCCGGCGCCATGCTTCATTGCGAGCCTAAGGGCATTATCCTGGACACGGGCAAAACGCTGGCGGAGCAGGGAGTAGGGCATGGAGCCCGGCTCACGTTGAGATAAAGGAGAGGATGAAATGAACGGCAATATAGCCAATGGAGGGCTGGTCGTCTATTGGAAGGGCGACGTCCTGTTCGCCGGGCCTGACGAGTGGTTCCTCAATGCGGACGAAGAATTCATTTACTACAGCGACAGGAGGAACGGCAATCACATATACAGAAAATGCGGCGCGTCAGCCGAGGCCGCAGAATCGGTGGTGGAGGAGCCTTGCGCACGGGTGTTCCTGTTTGAGGAACGGCTCTATTACGTCAACGAGGAAGATATGAGGCTCTATAGGACGCACCTGGACGGCAGCGGGCGGGAGTGCCTGGCCGAGACGGCGAACGGGGAATACGGCGTCACTGACGAGGGAGAGGCGTTCGTTCGAGCCGAAGCGAGAAGGCTGTTCGTCGTGGGGCGGAACGCCTGTTTCGCGGACGCCGCTAACGGCCACGTCTTGACGCTGGAGCGCGTGGGCAGCAGCGAACGGCGGGCGTTTAACGGCGTTTGCCCGTCTTACATAAACGCGCATGGGGGCGACATATACTATGCTGACAGAACGGCCGGGAACAGGATATACAGGATGGACTCCACGGGCGCACGGATATCCATATACGGAGGCTGCGCGGAATTTCTGCATGTGCTGAACGACAGCCTGTATTTCATTTCCGACGGCAAATGGAAAAAGATCTCGTTATCCAGATACGGGGAAGCAGAGGAGGTAATATAGTGGAGTTTTCCAGACAACCCAGACTGACGCCGGAGTATCCCGTAGGGGAGCTACAAGTCGAAAGCCCCGTGAGTTTGGGGGAAAAACCTGAAATCTCGTGGTTTCAGACATTCATAGCGCCGATGGTGATGATTTGCGTGACAATATTCGTTTTTCTGGCGGGACGATCTTACGGTTTTATGTCCAACCCGTTGTTCATAATGAGTTCACTGGCCATGACGGGCGTGTCAATAGTCGGTTCGATATTAAGCCTCAACAGCCAACTGACAAAGCACTCGAGACTAAGGAAAACGAGGGACACTAAATATAAAGAATATATCAACGAAAAAGACGCGGAGCTTTCCGTCGCGGCTGAGCAGCAGGCCAAAGCCCTAAGGCATATGAACCCCTCGCCGGACGAGCTGTCGGAACGGATGAACGCGTCGCCTGTTGACCCCAGGCTTTGGGAGCGCACCCCGGGGTTTGACGATTTTTTGTCAATACGCTTAGGCGTCGGAACGGCCAAGGCGGCCCTTTGCGTCAAAGATGCTCGGCCTGCCGGCATAATGGAGACGGATCCGCTCGCCGACGAGCCGCGCAAGCTGGCGCTGAAGCATGAAAAAGTGCGGGACGTGCCCGTATGCGTAAATTTGCGCACGACGCAGATCTGCGGGATAGTGGGTTCTAAGGCGAAGACGAACGCGGCCGTCAACAACGCGTTGATCCAGTTGGCGGCCAATCACGGCTACGATAACGTCCGGGTTTTTATCATAGCTAGCGAAGAAAGTCTCAAAATGTGGGAATGGGCGCGGTTTTTGCCGCATCTGTGGAACGATTCCCTGACAGCCAGGCGCATCGTCTGTGGCAAGGACATGGCGAAGCTGACGCTGGACGAGGTTTACGCGGAACTCAAGGAACGAGAAAAAAAGGGCGATGACGTGGTGTTCGGACGGTATTACGTGTTCATTGTCGAATCCGGGGAGATTATAGAAGAGGCGCCTATAAGGAAATATATTTACGAGCCGAACGCGAAAATCGGGGTCACGGCGATATTCACCGCAGAACATGCGGCGTTCCTGCCCGCCCATTGCGGCGCCATCGTGACGCTGAAGGAGAAAACGGGGGAAATTATAGACCGCGTCGCCAACGAAAAGAACGCTTTCATTCCGGACACGGGAACGTCGGCGAATTTGGAAAACGGGGCGCGTAGAATCTCGCCGTTGCGCGTGAAGTCCACGTCGTCGTCGTTCTCGTTGCCGAAATCAATAACATTGTGCCAAATGTTGGGGGAAAACGACGTCGAGAAGGTTGACGTAATTTCGAATTGGAGCCGCCGCCGCGCTTATAACGGCATGGACGTGCCGATAGGCGTGAGGGCGGGGAATGAGCTTATCTGCCTGGATTTGCACGAGACAGGCCACGGGCCCCACGGGTTGGTGGCCGGCACTACGGGCTCAGGCAAGAGCGAGTTGCTGCAAAGCGTGATAATATCGCTGGCCATCAACTTTCATCCGCATGACGTGGTGTTCGTGCTGATAGACTACAAGGGCGGAGGCATGGCGGACGTGTTCAGAGGCATGCCCCACTTGGCGGGGGTCATCACGAACCTGGGAGGCGGGCAGACGGCCAGGGCGTTGCTCTCCATAAAAAGCGAAATTTTGCGGCGGCAGACCGTGTTCGCTCGCCATGGCGTGAACAATATCGACAAATATCAGCGCTTGTATTATCAAAACGGCCGCGCGGAAGGGATGCAGCCCGTGCCGCATCTGGTGATGATAGCCGACGAGTTCGCCGAATTGCAGCAGGATCAGCCCGATTTCATGAAACAGCTGGTAAGCGCGGCGCGCGTGGGCAGAAGCCTGGGGATACATCTCATACTGGCCACGCAGAAGCCCGACGGGGTAGTGGACGATCAGATATGGAGCAACTCGAAATTCAAAATGTGTCTGAAGGTGCAGACGGAGAGCGACTCGAACGGCGTGCTGAAAAAACCGGACGCCGCGTTTATAAGGGAGCCGGGCAGAGCCTATATACAGGTAGGCAACGACGAGATATATGAGATCTTCCAATCAGCCTACTCGGGGGCGGACTATGTGGAGGACGCGGCGGGCGCCGCCGAAAAAGCGCGGCTGGAGAAGAAAGTGTACCGCCTTTCGGCAGACGGGAGGGCGGCGCTGATATATCCGCGCATGGGAGCGGAGAGGGAAGACGTCGAAAAGAAAACCCCGTCGCAGCTGGAGGCTATGGTCAGCCATATCGCGAAGCGCTCAGAGGCGGCGGGCATAGAGCCTTTGGACGGGCCATGGACAGAGCCCTTGGAGGAAATAGTCTATTTCAACGAGTTGCCGGAGGGCTGGAGGAAAAGGCCGGACGGCGTTACGCTTTCAGCGACGACGGGAATAGTGGACGATCCCAGGGGGCAACGCAAATTCGCGCTGGAACTCGATTTCGCGAAGGACGGAGGATTGCTGGTATACGGGGCCTCCGCCTCCGGCAAGACTACGCTGGTCAAGACCATGTGCCTGTCCTTGGCGAGCCGCTACACTCCCGACGAGGTAAATATTTACCTGCTCGACATGGGCGGCGCCGCGCTGAAAGTTTTCTCGGAGCTTCCACATTGCGGAGGAGTCCTGACGATAGATCAAGAAAAAGACATAAGGCAGTTTATGCGGTTCTTGCTCAGGACGGTGGAGAAACGAAAAAAAGCTTTCGAAGAGGCGCGCGCTGAAAACATCGTCGATTACTGGGAAAGAGGGCATAAAGCGCCTGCGTTGGTGGTGGCTGTGGACGGGTGCGCCTCGTTAGCCGAGGTATATCCCGACATCGACGAAGCGCTCACGTTGTTTTCCAGAGACGCGTCCCGTTTCGGGGTTTATCTGATCATGACGGGCCAAAGCTCCCGCGACATCCGATACAAGCTGGCCATCAATTTCAAGCAAGCTGTGGCCTTCGAGCTTATTGACAAGTCTTATAACGAGTTGGTCGGGCGCACGGAAGGCATGGAGCCGGAAAGCTGTTGCGGGCGCGGCTTGGTGAAGCTGGACAGGCCCATGGAGTTTCAGGCCGCGTTGCCTGAGTTCAGGGACGGCGAGGCAATAACGCAGACGCGTGAGATAATCCGGATGATGGCGGAGGGCGAGACACGCCGCGCGGCGCCGATCCCCGTGATGCCTGACGTCATCCGCATGGGCGAGATGGGCGCCGGACATGGCGAAGGGCTGCCGATAGGGCTGAACGACAGCGATCTGACCACGGTTTCCCTGGATTTCTCCGAACTCACGTCTTTCATCGTGACAGGCGGCCCGGGAAGCGGGAAGAGTACGGTCGTTTCGGCTTGGATAAACGCGCTCGCGGACGCGGACATCTACGCTTTGGATTCCAACGGCGCGGGTTTCGCGGGAATTATGGGCAACGAGAACGTGACGGACTTATCCGGCGCGGACGTGGACGAAATCGTCAGCGCCATGGAGGAAACATTGGACGCGCGCAGGGCGGAGCGCAACGAGGCGCGGAAGCGTGGAGAGGACATGGCGGCGTCTTTCGCGTCGTGGCGGCAGATCATCTTTGCTTTCGACAAATTCAGCGAGGCGTCGGATGACGACGATTATTCCGACCTTATGAAATTGATAAGCAGAATCATCAAAAAAGAGCATGGCATGAAGGTAATGGCGCTGGCCTTGGACAGTCTGGACGGTTTCGGAGACGACTACTCCGGCGTGGCGAAGGCCATAAAGGGAGAGCAGACCGGGCTTTTGTTGGGAAGTCTGAAGGAACAGTCCCTGTTCAACGTCAGCCTTCCTTACGGCGCGCCGGAAAAGGAACTGCGCTTCGGCGACGGCTACGTGGTCAGACGCAGCAGATACGTGGGCATACGGGCGGCACTGTAGCTACGGAAAAGGAGCTTGCGGAAGGCCGATCGAAGGGGCGCTGTAGGCATAATGCAGGCGTGGACACACTTATTTGGCACACAAAAGCACGTAAAAGATAATAAAACACCTTAACCTCCAACCAAAATGAATAACCGCCCCAACCATGGGTATAAACACCCCACACACAAACAACGCCGCATCCCCCCCTGCGGCACGCCAACAGAACCGCGAAAACATCCGCCCGAAACTCAGGACGCGTCTCGCGTCTTGAGTTT
>JAIRPE010000062.1 GCA_031257175.1 Eubacteriales Family XIII. Incertae Sedis bacterium
GCGCCTAAGCCCACGGCGATGGCGGCTTCCATGATGAGCGCGTAAAGTTCCTCTCTTTTCTTTTCCGAGAGTTTTTTGGAGTCGTCAACCCCCAGCGCCGCGAAATCCTCAGGCAGCACTACGGCGGCGGCCACCACGGGCCCGGCCAGCGGGCCTCTGCCCACCTCGTCCACGCCGGCGATGAAGCGGGCGCCCTCGGCCCGCAGGGCGCGTTCGACCCGCGTCATTTCCAGGAGTTTTTCTTTGAGGGCGGCTTGTTTTGGGACGGTCATGGGGAGGCTCCTTCGAGGCGCGGCGCTCGTTCGAGGGTTATTCTTCCTATAGCGGCGCTTCGGAAATCGTCCAACAAAGATTTTGAGGCTCTAAGACAGTCAATACGCTTTCCCGGCAACAGATACCCTCGCTTTAACGCGACAGACTCCATCGCGCGCACGGCTATCGCCGTCATGCTTGGCTCCGCCAAAGCATCCTCGCCGTCGAACCCGGAGTTCAAGCAGTCAATACGATATCTGGAATCAAGCAAGTCCGGATAGTCTCTGATCAGATAGATGAGCAACTCCAGCGCCAGCCCTTCAAGCTCCATGGTTTCGTCCTTTATCGCCCCGCAAATCGCCAGTTTTATGCCCACGTCGGGATCTTCAAACTTTGGCCACAATATCCCCGGCGTGTCTAACAGCTGCATGCCGCTCTCCAGCGCCAGCCATTGTTTTCCGCGTGTCACGCCGGGCTTGTCGCCGATTCGCGCGCTTTTTCTGCCGACCAGCCTGTTTATCAATGATGATTTCCCTACGTTCGGCACTCCTGCAACCATGAGCCTAAGCGGCTTTTTTACTCTAGTCGCGGAATTTTTCCGCTCCTGCGCCGAAACCAGCGCCTTGGTCAGCGTCTTGGTTCCTTCCCCCGACATGCTGTTCAAAAGAAAAGCCTCGTGGCCAGAACGTTGGAACGCCGCCAGCCAGCGCCGATTTTCGCCGCTGTCCGAAAGGTCGCTCTTATTCAAGACGATCACGCGCTTTTTGTTCCCGGCTATCTCGTCAATGACGGGATTTCGGCTGGCCTGCGGTATGCGCGCGTCTATGACTTCGATCAACAAGTCCACGAGCTTCAGATTGCTCGTCATCATCTCGCGGGTTTTTTTCATATGGCCCGGATACCAATTTATGTTGCTGATATTTCTTTCCATGGGCGTGAGCGAACTTTCATCTTAAAAAAACGCCGCGAACCGCCAAGCGGGACGGACGCGTCGGGCGAGCGCCGCAGAAATTTTCAAACGGCTCCACAGATAAAAACCGGAACCGCTGGGGTTCCGGTCTGCTGTCAACGAATCTCCTTCGACTTCAGCCTGGCGGCTTTGCCCGTGCGCTGCCGCATGTAGTTCAGCTTGGCCCTGCGGACGTCGCTGCGCCTCACGACCTCGACTTTGTCGATGCGAGGCGAATGAACCGGGAAGGTCTTCTCGACCCCTACGCCGGAAGCTATCCTTCTGACTGTGAACGTCTGTCCTATGCCGCCGTTCTGTTTTTTAAGGATGAACCCCTCAAAAATCTGGACCCTTTCGCGATTGCCTTCCTTGATCTTAATGTGAACCTTGACCGTGTCGCCCACGTTAAGCCTAGGCATGTCCTCCCTAAGGTAGTCCTGCGCGACGAAACTCATAACATCCATATTTCCCTCCTATGCATCCGCCGCAAAGCGGCGTACTTTCCAAGATGTTCATGGCAAGCCGGCTGCTCGAGGGCACGACGCCAGAGGACCATCCACATGACACGTGTTATAGTTTACCACAATATTAGAACTATTGCAAGGGCTGATGAGGGCGTAAAGTCGTTCTTTGGGGTTCCATATTATCCCATGGCAGAACGTCCTGGGCTTGACAAGCGGGCTGATTTAACTTATGTTATACTGACGGTACAATGACAGCGCATACGGCGCATAGTGTAATTATAGGGAGAGCAACAACCGCATGGCGGGTGATCCTGTTAACCAAACGTTCGACTTCGGCAAGGCCGCCGAACTTCAGAAAAACCTAAAAAAGAAATAGCGTCGGTCATGGAGGCGCTTGACAGGACGCGAGCGCTGGTGGAAGGCTGTCGCGCCTGGTGGAAAGGGGGTTCGGAGGACGGCTTCATCAAAAATTTCGAGATGTTATATATGCGCATAACGGAAACATGGAAGCGCTGTATAAAGTCGCTTTGCCCGACCTGAAGAAGTCGAAAATCGCCGACTTGGGGGACATCATGTCGGCGCTCACCGTCAACTTCTCGGGGAACAAGCTCTACTACTCGACGTTCCACAATACGGCATTCGGCATGAACACGAAACTGCACGTTTTCGACATGGAGACAGAAAAAAACCATAAGACGACTATTCCGTTGCTGAACAAACACGGCCCCGCGCTCACTATTATCGACTATGTCATAGGGGACAAGATTTTCAGAAATGAGAACGGCAAGCTGTTTGTTATGGATCCGGACGGGAACAACTGCCGACCGTGGGGTGAATGACTCGGACGTAGGATGGGCTTCACACGGAATGCGGAAGCGGGGAAAAAGCAAACGGCAGCGAAAAAACACATCGCCCCACACCCATTGCAATCTGCCCATTTTTTTAACGATATATAGCAAGAACCCCCGAAATGTGATATAATTATCCCCATGTGGGGCCGCTGGGCTTGGTTTCAGGCCCGCCGCGTCTCTGGCGGCTTTTTGCCGTTTGGGGCCGCGTGGCATGTTTCTTGCTGGTTTTGCTGTTGCTTATTGCGGGGAATCAGGCGTCTACGGGGCGCCTGGGACGGGCGCGGGCGTTATGAAACTGGGATACGACCTGACAATCGAACAGACGCAGAAGATGGTGATGACGCCTGAGCTTATTCAGGCGATCCAGATATTGCAGTTCAACACCCAGGAGCTTGAGACCTATCTGGAGGAGCAGCTTTTGACGAACCCCGTGCTGGAGGCGGAAAACGGCTCTGACGCCTCTGACGGCCACGACGAGGACGAGGGGCAGAGGGACGATGAGCGGCGTGACGGCCTCCAGCCATCTTCGCGTAAGGCCAACGAGGATTTTGACTGGTCCGCGTACCTGGACGACAGGGACATAGACGACGTCAGCTACAGGCACTGGGAATACGGCTACAAGCGGGACGAGCCTGATTTTGAGCCCGGTTCCTCCTCGGAGGTGAGCCTCGCCGAGCATCTGCTGTTCCAGCTCCAGTTCACCGACCTGAAAAAAAGCCACAAACAGATAGGCAAGTACATCATCGAGACCTTGGACCACAACGGCTACATGACCCAGACCGCCGAAGAGATGGCCGCCTGCCTCGGAGTCCCCGTCTCCAGGGTGGAGAGCGTCATAAGCGCCATACAGGGCTTCGACCCCGTGGGCGTGTGCGCCGCCGACCTGGGGGAGTGCCTGAGGATACAGCTGGAGACGATGGGCGTGGGGGATCCCGCCATATTCCGCGTGGTGGACAATTACCTGCATGACTTGGCCGCCAACCGCCTGTCCGCCATAGCCAAGGCCCTGGGCGTCCCCGTGAAGGAGGTCCAGAGGATAGCGGACGTGATAAAGTCCCTCGAGCCCAAGCCGGGGCGGCAGTTCGCGTCGCCTGAGGAGACGAAGTTCATCGTGCCCGACGTCATCGTGGAGACCCACGACGGCGAGCGCGTGGTCACTGTGAACGACGGGGGCGCGCCCAGGCTGACCGTGAGCCGCTATTACCGGCAGATACTCCACGAATCCGACAAGGACTCCAACATCTCTAAATTCCTGACGGGCAGGCTGAATTCGGCGCTGTGGCTCATCAAGAGCCTGGAACAGCGCAGACAGACCATTTACAACGTGGCTTGCGCCATAGTGAAGCGCCAGAAGGAGTTCTTCGACCAGGGGCCGAAGCACATGAAGCCCCTGACGCTGAAGCAGATCGCCGACGACGTGGGCATACACGAGTCCACGGTCAGCCGGTCCATAAACGGCAAGTACCTGCAATGCTCCCGAGGCATGTACGAGATGAAGCGCTTCTTCACCAGCGGCGTGAGCCTGGACGAGGGCGGCGGCCTTTCCTCCGCCAGCATCAAGGCCATGCTGAAGGAGATAGTTGACACGGAGGATCCCTCCATGCCGTTTTCAGACCGATACCTGGCCGAAGTCCTGAACAGGAGGGGCATAAACATCTCCAGACGGACCGTGGCGAAATACAGGGAGGCCATGAAAATGCCCCCGTCCTCCATGCGCAAGCGATATTGAGGGGGCGCCGCCGAACGATTTACGGATACTACGGAACCATGAAACACGCAATCTTGCTAACTACCGCCACATCGGCCGCGCCTGACGGCCCGTCGGGCGTAAGAAACGTCTCGGCGCCCGCGCCTGGCCCGTGAGGCGGTACCGCGCGTCCGCGCGCATAGTTTGAGCCGCTGCCTGCTGTCTTTCGGATTGGCGCGGCGGTCGGGAGGGGCGTTCCGCTCAGGAAGCCCTCTAATAAGGAAGGAGATTGGAAAATGGGTACAAAAGTAGGAATCAACGGATTTGGAAGAATCGGCAGGAACGCGTTCAAGGCGGCATTTGAGAAGAACGCCGATTTTGAGATTGTCGCGGTTAACGACATCACCGACCCCCAGACATTGGCCCACCTGTTGAAATATGACAGTTGCTTCGGCAAGTTCGACGGCACGGTCGAGGCCAGGGAAAGCTCCATAGTGGTCAACGGCAAGGAAGTCCGTATAACAGCCGTCCGCAACCCCGAGGAGCTGCCTTGGAAGGAGCTGGGCGTGGAAGTGGTGCTTGAGTCCACGGGGCTGTTCACCAAGAAGGCCGACGCGGCGAAGCACATAACCGCCGGGGCGAAGAAGGTGGTCATCTCGGCTCCCGCCACGGACGAGGACATCACCGTGGTCATGGGCGTGAACGAGGACAAATACGACCCGGCCAGCCACCACGTGCTGTCCAACGCCTCCTGCACCACGAATTGCCTGGCGCCCGTGGCCAAGGTCATCGACCGCGAGTTCGGCATCGTGAAGGGCCTCATGACCACGGTGCATTCGTACACCAACGACCAGCGGATACTGGACCTGCCCCACAAGGACCTCAGGCGCTCCAGGGCGGCGGCTATTTCCATGATCCCCACCACGACGGGCGCGGCGAAGGCCGTGGCGTTGGTGCTGCCCCAGCTCAAGGGCAAGCTGAACGGTTTCTCCCTGCGCGTGCCCACCCCCGCCGTTTCCGTGGTGGACGTGGCGCTGGAGATAGGCAAGGCCGCCACCAAGGAGGAAATCAACGCCGCCTTGAAGAAAGCCTCCGAGACCGACCTTAAGGGCGTCATGGGCTACAGCGACGAGCCTCTGGTCTCCGTGGATTACAAGGGCGACCCCCGCTCCTCCATCGTGGACGCGCTGTCCACCATGGTCGTGGAGGGCAACATGGTGAAGGTGCTGTCTTGGTACGACAATGAGTGGGGTTATTCCAACAGGGTTGTGGACTTAATAGAATACATCATAAAGAAAGGGCTGTAAATTCATGAAAAAGACTGTGAAAGATGTGGACGTGAAGGGCAAACGAGTGATAGTGCGCTGCGATTTCAACGTGCCTATCGACGATGAGGGGAAAATCACCGACGAGACGCGGGTCACCGCGTCATTGCCCACCATAGAGTATCTCCTGGGGCAGGGGGCGCGGGTCGTGCTGATGTCCCACATGGGCAGGCCGGACGGCGCGCCTGACATGAAATATTCCCTGAAGGTGGTGGCCGACAGCCTTTCGAGGCATTTGGGCCGCGAGGTGGCCTTCGCCGCCTCGCCTGAGGTGGTGGACGACAACGTCAGGGCCGCCGTCGCCGCGCTGGGGGACGGGCAGGCGCTGCTGCTGGAAAATCTGCGCTTCCGCAAGGAAGAGACGAAGAACGACCCCGAGTTCGCCAAGGATTTGGCGGGGCTGGCCGACGTATACGTGAACGACGCCTTCGGCACGGCCCACAGGGCGCACGCCTCCACTGCGGGCGTGGCCGCCTATCTGCCCGCCGTCTCGGGCTTCCTCATCGAGAAGGAAGTGAAGTTCCTGGGGGAGGCCATCGAGAACCCCAGCCGCCCGCTTTTGGCCATATTGGGCGGGGCGAAGGTGGGCGACAAGATACCCGTGATTGAGAGCCTGCTGGACAAGGTGGACGCGCTCATCATCGCGGGGGGCATGTCCTACACCTTCTTCAAGCACAGGGGCTACGAAATAGGCACGTCCCTGCTGGACGAGAAGGGACTGGCGCTGGCGCCCAAGCTACTGGCCAAGGCTCAGGAGAAGGGCGTGAGGCTGGTGTTCGCCGTGGACGCGAAGGTGGCCAGGGAGCGCGCCAACGACTCGGAGTCCCTCTACTGCGACGCGGACAAGATGCCCGCCGACATGATGGGCGTGGACATAGGGCCCAAGAGCGCGGCGATCTTCGCCGAGGAGATAAAGAAGGCCAAGACCATCATATGGAACGGGCCCATGGGCGTGTTCGAGATGGCGAATTTCGCGGCTGGCACCAGGGCCGTGGCTGAGGCTATGGCCGAGGCGGATGCCGTGACCATCATAGGCGGCGGGGACTCGGCGGCGGCCGTGGAGCAGTTCGGCCTGGCCGGGAAGATGACGCACATATCCACGGGCGGCGGCGCCTCGCTGGAGTTCCTGGAAGGCAAGGAGCTGCCCGGGGTAGCCGTCCTGCAGGACAAGTAGCGGGCATGGGCGCAGGCGGGCGCGCGGCGCGCCCCGCTCCGCCTGGTATATGGAGGCAATATGCGAAGAAAGTTTATCGCCGGAAATTGGAAGATGTACAAGACCACGGCGGAGGCCCTGGCTTTCGCCGAGGCGTTGAAGGGCATACGGCTGGATCCCGCGGTGGAGGCGGGCGTGTGCGCCCCTTTCACTCAGCTGGCCGCGCTGAAGGCGGCTTTCGCGGGGACGGACGTCAAGCTGGGCGCCCAGAACGCCCACTTTGAGGATCAGGGCGCCTTCACCGGGGAGGTCTCCGCGCCCATGCTGAAGGAGATAGGCGTGGATTACACGGTTATCGGCCACTCCGAGCGCAGGGAATATTTCGCCGAGACCGACGAGACGGTGAACAAGAAGCTACGGCAGTTGTTCGCTTACGGGATCACTCCTATACTGTGCGTGGGCGAGAAGCTGGAGCGCAGGGATGCGGGCGAGGAGCTTCAAGTGGTGCGGGAGCAGCTGGAGAAGGATCTGGCCGGCCTGACGGCGGCGCAAGTCGCCGAGCTGGTCATAGCCTACGAGCCCATATGGGCCATAGGCACGGGGCGCACGGCCAGCCCCGACCAAGCCGAGAGCATGTGCCGCTTCATACGCGAGACCGTGGCGGGGCTTTACGACGGGGCTGCCGCCGACAAGGTCAGGATTCAGTACGGAGGCAGCGTCAAGCCTGACAACGCGGCGGAGATACTGGGCCGCCCCAACGTGGACGGGGCGCTGGTGGGAGGCGCCAGCCTCGTTCCCGAGGATTTCGCGAAAATCGTGAATTTCGGATTTTAGGAGAGCGGGGCGCCCGCGCCCCGCCAGGCTTGGACGGGTCTAAGGGCGCAGTCCCCGGCCCTCACGCCTGGCGGCTGTTTTGGGCGCTTCGGGTATCGGAGGTTGATATGATAATAATTGACGTCAGAGGCAGGGAAGTGCTGGATTCCAGAGGCAACCCCACGGTGGAGGTGGAGGTCGCGCTGATGGACGGGACTAGGGGCAGGGCCATCGTGCCTTCGGGGGCCTCCACGGGGGTTCATGAGGCGGTGGAGCTGCGCGACGGCGACAAGGGCAGGTATCTGGGCAAGGGCGTGCAGAAGGCCGTGGACAACGTGAATATGGTCATCGCGGAGGAAATCATAGATATGGACGCCACCGACCAGACGGCCATCGACGCCGCGCTCATAGCGCTGGACGGGACGCCCAACAAGGGCAAGCTGGGCGCCAACGCCATCCTGGGGGTTTCCATGGCGGTGGCCAGGGCCTCGGCGAACGCCTTGGGGTTGCCCCTTTACAAGTATCTGGGGGGCGTGAACGGGAAGCTTTTGCCCACGCCCATGATGAACATCTTAAACGGCGGGCAGCACGCGGACAACACGGTGGACATACAGGAGTTCATGATAATGCCCGTGGGGGCGCCCAGCTTCAGGGAGGCGTTGCGCTACGGCGCGGAGGTGTTCCACAGCCTTAAGTCCGTGCTGAAGGGCAGGGGCCTGAACACCGCCGTGGGCGACGAGGGCGGCTTCGCGCCGGACCTGTCCACGAACGAGGAAGCCATCCAGGTCATCATCGAGGCCATCGAGAAGGCCGGCTACAAGCCCGGCGTGGACGTGAAGATAGCCCTGGACGTGGCATCCTCCGAGATGTACGACGCCGGGGCGAGGATTTACAACCTGGAGGGCGAGGGCGTCAAGAAAACCGCCGAAGAGATGGTTGCCTACTACGAGATGCTGGTCTCCAAGTACCCCATCATCTCCATCGAGGACGGCCTGGCCGAGGACGACTGGGAGGGCTGGAAGCTGTTGACGGACAGGCTGGGCAAGAAGGTGCAGCTGGTGGGCGACGACCTTTTCGTGACCAACACGGAGCGCCTGTCCAGGGGCATCGAGCAGGGCATAGCCAATTCCATACTGATAAAGGTGAACCAGATAGGCTCGCTGACGGAGACTTTCGACGCCATAGAGATGGCGAAGAAGGCGGGTTACACGGCCGTGGTGTCCCACCGCTCGGGGGAGACCGAGGACGTGACCATATCGGACATAGTGGTGGCGACCAACGCGGGGCAGATCAAGACGGGCTCCCTGTCCAGGACGGACCGCATAGCGAAGTACAACCAGCTGCTCAGGATAGAGGAGATGCTGGGGGACTCGGCGGTTTACGCTGGGAACGGGGCGTTTTATAATTTGGGGTAGACGGGTCGGGCCAGGGCTTGCCGAATGTTTCGGGCAAAAACTTTTGGCGAGCCCTGTTTATTGCCGCGTTATCCGACATGGCCGATCATGCAGATGAAGCGGGCGCGACACGGGAAAAACGAGGTGCGTGAGATGCGTGAGATACCTTTAAGCGTCCCTAACCTGGATGCGGATATAGTGGACAACTTGAAGGAATGCGTGGAGACGGGCTGGATTTCCACAGGCGGGCGCTTCATAGGGGAATTCGAGGCGGCGGTCGCCGATTACGTTGGCGTCCGGGGCGCGGTAGGCTGCCAGAGCGGCACTGCGGGGCTCCACGTGGCTCTTCGCATATTGGGCGTCATGCCGGGCGATGAAGTTATCGTCCCGACGCTGACATTCATAGCCGCAGTCAATCCCGTTTTTTACCAAGGGGCGGAGCCTATATTCATGGACTGCGATCCGCGGTTTTGCGTCGATCCCGACAAATTGGAAAAATTCTGCGCCGAAGAATGCCGCCTGACCCCACGAGGGCTCATAAACAAAAACAGCGGAAAGCGCGTGGCCGCGCTAGTGGTCGTCCACGTTTTCGGGAACCTGGCCGATATGGGCAGGATCATGGACATCGCAAATAAATATAGGATCAGGGTCTTGGAGGACGCCACGGAAGCGTTGGGGAGCTTCTACGGCGACGGCGCCCTAAAAGGCAAGCACGCGGGCGTTATCGGCGACATAGGGGTTTTCTCTTTTAACGCGAACAAAATCATAACGACGGGCGGGGGGGGCATGATCGTCGCGAACGACGCGGATATCCTGGCGCAAGCGCGGTATCTGACGACCACCGCCAAGGACGACGGGCTTTACTTCGTACACGACAGCGCGGGATATAACTATAGAATGCTGAACATTCAAGCCGCGTTCGGCGTTAGCCAAATAAAGAGGATAGAAGAGTTTGTGGGCATAAAAACGCATAATTTCAACGTTTATAAGGAGCGTTTGGAGGCCATGGGAGTTGTCGGGCTGAATATCTTGCCCTTCAGCGAAAATATCAGGAGCAATCACTGGTTTTACTCGTTTTCGGTGGATGAAAGGGAATTCGGCATGTCCAGGGACGCCTTGATGGCGCGTCTTATAGACGCGGGTATCCAGTGCAGGCCCGTATGGCGGCTGTGCCACAAGCAAAAGCCCTACGAAAACGCGCGAAGCTACATGATACGGCAAGCGGAGCGCTTCGAAAGGACAGTATTGAACCTGCCCTGTTCCACGAATCTTTCCGAGGACGACGTGGGGTACGTTTGCAAAAAAATCGCTGATTTGCGCAACGACAACATCGCGTCGGCGTGAACGCGCCCCGGCGGGCGCGCGGCCTTCGCTCACAGGCCTCCGTCCGAACCGGGCGATGTTGGCGGACGGCATTGAAAAACACCCCCAACAATGTTATATTAAGAGTAAGAGAGCAAGAGCGGACGAGCCCCGTGTCCTTCATGGCTTATTCAAAACAGGAGGAAATTTAAAATGGCAGACGACCCGAAAAACTATCAGCCCGACGACGCGGATTACATAACGCTGGAGTTCGACGACGGCGAATCAGTGGAATGCGAGATCATGGGCGTTTTCGACTATGAAGGCAAGGAGTACATCGCCCTCATACCCGAGGACGACTCCGACGACGTGTATATCTACGGATACAAGGAAATCGACGACGACGAGTTCGAGCTGGTGGACATCGACGACGACGAAGAATTTGAAAAAGTAGTGGCCGAGTTTGAAAAGCTGGCCGACGAGGACTGACGCGGCATGGACGATTATGATATTGTCATAGTAGGCGCCGGCGCAAGCGGCGTTTTTACTTCCTACGAACTCACGAAGCTGGGTTGCCGCGCCAAAACCCTGATGATTGACAAGGGCGCGCCTCTGGAGTCCCGCCTCTGCCCCATCAAGGCGGGCGCCGTGGCCAGTTGCGCCAAGTGCGGGTCTTGCCATATCATGAACGGGTTCGGCGGCGCGGGCGCGCTGTCTGACGGCAAGTACAATATCACCACCAATTTCGGCGGGGACTTGCATAACTATGTCGGCCACAAGGCCGCCATAGCCCTGATGGAGTACGTGGACGAGGCGCTGTGCGGCTTCGGCGGCGCGGAGGCCAGGCTTTATTCCACCGCCGGCTCCAACCTCAAGACCCTGGCCCTGCAAAACAACCTGCACCTGCTGGACGCCAAAGTCCGCCATCTGGGCACGGACAGGAACGTGAGCATCCTCGGGAACATCTTCGACTATATAAAGGGCGACGTTGACATGGTTTTCGGCGCGACCGTGACGGAGGTGGAAAAAACGTCGGAGGGCTTCGAGATAAAGACCGACGACGGGCGCGCCTACCGCTGCCGGGATTTGTTGCTGGCCTCGGGCCGCTCCGGCTCGAAGTGGGTCTCGTCGGTGTGCCGCCGCTTTGGCGTGCCCATGAAGAGCAACCGCGTGGACATAGGGGTTCGCGTGGAGCTGCCGGCTGAGATATTCAAGCATATCACCGACGCCGTCTACGAGAGCAAGATCGTCTATAAGACGGATAAATACAACGACATGGTGCGGACGTTCTGCATGAACCCCTACGGCGAGGTGGTGTCCGAGAACACCAACGGCATAGTTACCGTCAACGGGCACAGCTACGCCGACCCCGCGCTGCAGACCGCCAACACGAATTTCGCCCTGCTGGTGTCCAACAAATTCACTGAGCCTTTCAAAAACAGCAACGAATACGGCGAGTCCATAGCCAGGCTGTCGAACATGCTGGGCGGCGGCGTGCTCTTGCAGCGGTTCGGGGATTTGATCAAGGGGCGGCGCAGCAGCGCCAGGCGCATGGAGAAGTCCTTCACCATCCCCACCCTGAAGGCCACCCCCGGCGACCTGAGCCTGGTGATACCCAAGCGCCAACTGGATAATATTATAGAAATGATACACGCTTTGGATAAAATCGCCCCCGGCACGGCCAACGAGGACACCCTGCTCTATGGCGTGGAGGTGAAGTTCTACAACTCGGAGGTGGAGGTGGACGAGAACCTGGAGACAAGGGTCAAAGGGCTTTACGCCTTGGGCGACGGCTCAGGCGTCACCCACTCCCTCTCCCAGGCGTCGGCCAGCGGCGTGTGGGTGGCCAGGCGGCTGGCGGAAAAGTACGGCTGAGGCGCCCGCCCGCGCCTGGCTCTGTTCCCATTCAGCCGACGCTCCTATTCCAGTATGCGCCGCCAATATTCAAGGGCGCTTGGCTCACGGTCTCCCGTTCGACTCGCCGTGCGCCATCTTTGGCTTATCCAATACCAGGTTGCATGCCGTCGTTCAATCCTCAAGGGCGGGTTCCCCGCCGTCCTCCGGCGCCGCCGTCTCGCCCTCCTCGGGCAAATCCTCCAGCGGGAAGGCCAGCACCACGTTCCGCGCGTCCTCCAGCGCTTGCTCCGGCACGTAAATATCTATCGGGAACACCGATGAGCCCATGAATATCTCCAGGTAATTGCCCGCGTCCTTGTAGCGCCGCTCGCTGGGTATGCCCTCGCCGCGCAGTTTGGACTCGAATATCTCGGCCTCCAGGCTGTTTTGGGCCGTACACAGGTAAACCCCGTCCCTCCAGGGCTTGTTCCCGTCGCCTTTATTGAAAAACATCATAACGCCTTATCCTTTATCTCCTTCAGAAGCCTCTCCAGCAGGTCTCCCTCGCTGAACGCGCCCAGCTCCCCTTCTTTGGCGGAGCGCACGGGCAACTGGCCCGTCTCCATCTCCTTCTCGCCTATGACGACTATGTAGGCGTCCCTGGCGTTGCGCGACTCGCGGATTTTGTAGCCGATTTTCTCATTGCGCAGGTCGCAGGAGGCCCTTAGCCCGGCGTCCTTGAAGCGTCTCGCCATCCCTGCGGCGAAATCGTTGGTCTTTTCGGTGACGGTCAGCAGCTTCACTTGCACGGGCGCCAGCCAGAGGGGGAATTTCCCGGCGAAATGCTCCGTCAGTATGCCGATGAAACGCTCGATGCTGCCGAAGATGACCCTGTGTATCATGATGGGCACGTGCTTCTCGCCGTCGCTGCCCACGTAGCTGAGGCCGAAGCGCTGGGGCATTTGGAAGTCCAGCTGCACGGTGCCGCATTGCCAAGTCCTCCCGATGCTGTCCTCCAGGTGGAAGTCCAGCTTGGGCCCGTAAAAAGCGCCGTCGCCCTCGTTGACCACGTACTTCATGCCCCTGGCCTCTATGGCCTCCCGCAGGCTGGTCGTGGCCGCTTCCCATTCCTCTTCGGAGCCCATGGAATCCTCGGGCCTGGTGGAAAGCTCCACGTGGTATTTGAACCCGAAGCGCCTGTAGACCGAGTCGATGAAGTCAATGACGCCGATAATCTCCTCCTTCGCCTGCTCCAGCAGCATGAAAATGTGCGCGTCGTCCTGGGTGAACGTCCGCACCCGCATAAGCCCGTGGAGGGCGCCTGAAAGCTCATGCCTGTGAACCTGGCCCATTTCGGCTATCCTGACGGGCAAGTCCCTGTAGCTGTACATCCGGCGCTTGAAGGCCAGCATGGCTCCAGGGCAGTTCATGGGCTTCACGGCGTAGTCCTCGTCGTCAATCTTCGTGAAGTACATGTTGTCCTTGTAGTGATCCCAGTGCCCCGAGGTGTGCCAAAGCCGCTCGTTGAGTATCAAAGGCGTCTTTATCTCCTGATAGCCGCGCCGCGCGTGTTCCTCGCGCCAATACGCCTCCAGCTCGTTCCTTATCACCATGCCGTTGGGCAGGAAGAAGGGGAAGCCGGGGCCTTCCTCGTACAGGGCGAAGAGATCCATCTCCTTGCCGATTTTACGGTGGTCGCGCTTCTTGGCTTCCTCCAGCCTCTCGAGGTAGGCGTCCAGCGCCTCTCGGTCGGGAAAGGACGTGCCGTATATCCTCTGGAGCATTTTGTTTTTCTCGTTGCCGCGCCAATACGCGCCGGCCACGTTCATGAGCTTGAACGCCTTCACGGCGCCCGTGGAGGGCAGATGGGGCCCCGCGCAGAGGTCCGTGAAATCCCCCTGCTTGTAGAAAGATATGGTCGCGTCCGCGGGCAGATCCCGTATCAATTCCACTTTATAGGGCTCGCCGTTCCCCTCCATGAGGGCGATGGCCTCGTCCCTGGGCAATTCAAAGCGTTCCAGCGGGTAGTTGGCCTGGACGATTTTCTTCATTTCCTTCTGCAATTTTTGCAGGTCCTCGTCGGTGAACCTGTGTTCCAGGTCGAAGTCGTAATAGAAGCCGTTCTCGATGGCCGGCCCTATGGCCAGCTTCGCTTCGGGGAACAAGTGTTTCACCGCCTGCGCCAGTATATGGGATGAGGTATGCCTGAAGTCGTGCCTCACCTGCTCGTTCTCGAAATCAATCCGCTCTTTCGCCATCATATCCTCCTTGCGACGCATGGCCTCGCGGCGCGTCTGATACTATCTCTCTACGTCCGCCCAATAACTTTGGGCGGAATCTTAAAAGAAGATACGTATAATGCCAATCCGCACTTAAAACGCTACCTTGAGGCGGATTGGCAGATACTATCCTCCGACGTCCGCCCAATAACTTTGGGCGGAATCTAAAAAAAGATATGTATTAAACGCCCATGTTTTTTTGCCGCCTAGTATTATATTATAATCCCATAATCTTCAGGTTACAATACGCGAGGGCGCAAAAGACGCCTTTTCTCGAGGGCTTGCGCGCACGGGGCGCCTGCTCGGCGCGGGAGGGCCGCCCGTCGCCCGTTTTGTCGCGGGGGAAGGTCAACCCCCGTCGCCGACGGCCCCGAGCGCCGCGTCAATGGCGGCGAAGGCTTCTTCGCCTGCGGCGCCGTCCCAAACCGTTATGACGCGCCCGTCCCGGCCAGGGCCGCGCCAGGCTCCCAAATCCGTGCAGCGCCTGGCGCAGCCGGCGATATAAAGCAGGAAATCGCAGTCGCGGCCCTGCCCGTCCGTATCCGCGGCCAGTATTTCCATTTTCCCCTGATAAAGCTCGCGGAAAACCGCGCAGAAGGCCCCGCGGTCGTAGTTGGGGTTGCAGCCCCCGCAGAATTTGACGTAGCAACGGCGTTTCATTTGCGCCTCAAGGAACCTCCGGTTCTCGTATTAATGCCAATCCGCACCTAAAATGTTGCCTTGGAGCGGATTGGCAGATATTGTCTTCTAACGCCTGTCCAATAGTTTTGGGTGGAATCTAAAAAAGGATACGTTTAACCTCCCGTAGCGGCGCCATGGCTACGAATCCCTGATCCCCGCCAAATCTTTGGCCAGCTTCTTCTTCCCGTCGATGTTCCCCTGCCTGGCTATCATCACGCGTTGGGCCTGCGGCGAGCCGGCGCCGTGCATAGAC
>JAIRPE010000126.1 GCA_031257175.1 Eubacteriales Family XIII. Incertae Sedis bacterium
CCGCGCCTGACTGAATACAAGACAAGCAAAGGCGCGGTTCAGTTTCCGTATAAAGGCTTCGGCGATGAGCAGCTTGCGCTCATTGCGGAGATAGCCGCGTGGTGCGGTAGGAATAACGCGAAATGAATAAATCTACAGATGTTAAACCAAATAACATTATAGCCCGCGCCATACTCGGTATGGGTACCGCCTATGCGGTTTTTCTTGTGTGGGCGATACTCTGGAAATGCGGTATGCCCTCTATAGGCGACGGCTCGGAGCGGGCAATCAATTTGCTGCCCTTTAACGGCAACACCCGCTGGGAGCTTGAGTTCAACATTGCCGTTTTTATGCCGTTCGGATTTTATCTCGCCGCCGCAATGCGAAAGCTGACAGCCGTTAAGCAAATTCTCACCACACTGCTTGTGAGTTTCCTGTTCGAGGTCGTCCAATTCGTTTTGGCGGTTGGGCATATCTCCTTTGACGATCTGCATATAGCATAGCCTGTTATATGCAGATATTAACCATACTGAAGCGATTTCAGCGCAACGTTTAGTCGGTGGGGCAATATATCGTCAAGAATGTAATTTACGTAATTTTTACTATAATTTTGCTTAATCAAGATATTAGCTTTTGCATGGATTTGATAATCTATTTTTGTGGATTGGGATATCTATTTGTTCCGTTGCTTGTTTCGCCGCGTTTCTCGATCCAAGAGGGTTTGTGAAACTCAAGCTTTGCCAAAAAAAGGGGGGGACTGCTGTCGTGAGCAATAAGAGCGCGCCTAAAGAAAAGATGGACGGAGTGAAGGGCTTGCTCCCAATGGTGATAACTGTTTTCGTCCTTGTCATAATGGCCATTGCCATACTGGCGGCCAAGGACAGCAATCCCGTCACATACACCATGTACAATTCGAAAACCATCAGCTATGAGAAGGCGTCCGTGACCGCCGTGTTGACCGAATCGGTGGCTCCGGCCGAGGGTATGCCCGGCTGGAGCCTCGGCAGCCAGGACATAACGGTGCGGTTCACAAACGGCCCCTTGCGGGGGCAGGAGGTGACGCTCAACAACACTCTTTCCACCACTCACAATATCTACGTGCGGCCCGGCCAAGCTGTTATCGTCAAGGCAGACAGGCCCGAGGGCGTTTCCCCGTACTACACGCTGTACAACTACGACCGCGCGCCGGGGCTTTTAGCCGTGTTCGCGATTTTCTTCGTTTTTATGCTGATCGTGGGGAGGCTCAAGGGTTTTCGGAGCGTACTGGGGCTTGGGATTTCGCTGTTTTTCATCTTTGCCCTTCTGCTCCCCGCCATCTACCGCGGGCGCCCGCCGGTGCTGATGAGCATCGCCGCGGTTTTGCTTATCGCCGTGTTCTCAATCCTGCTGCTCAACGGATTCAGCCAAAAGAGCTATACCGCCCTGCTCGCGGTGGTAATGGGCGTTCTGCTTTCGGCGCTGTTTTTCAGCGTCATATCCGCTATGCTCCATCTTGTGGGATACAACATTGAAGAGGCGGAGGAACTGATTCTCGTGTCGAGGGAAACAGGGCTGAAAATAGGGGAGGTGCTGTTCGCGGGGGTGTTGGTTTCCTCTATCGGCGCGGTGATTGACATGAGCGTTTCGGTTGCCGCGTCCATGCATGAAATCTATGAGAAACAGCCTGGTATTCCCGCAAACGAGCTGTTCAGGTCCGGCATGGCGATAGGGAGGGACATGATCGGCGCTCAATGCATGACGCTGATAATGGCCTTTGTAGGCAGCTCGCTGGCGACGCTCCTGTCGCTGATTGCTTACGGCGCGCGGCTTGATCAGGTACTCAGCTCGGACTATGTGGCGGTGGAAGTGGCGCATGGCATTACCGGTAGCCTCGCCGTCATCGTCGCCGTGCCCCTGACGGCGGGCCTGTGCCTGCTGCTGAACAGGCGGCGGACGCGGAAACGTGCGCTCCTTCCCAAAAACAACGCAAAACGCGCCTGAAAAGTCAGTCGCCGATTGGTTTACATAAGTCATCGATCATTTTTGGGAACCATATTTTGAAAGGAGAAAAAAGCATGAAATCTACATACCACAAGCAAAACACGTCCTGGCGCGTGAGAACTCTGGGGCTTCTGCTCGCCCTTGTAATGGCGCTTGGGCTCCTGCCCTCGTATGCCCTTGCGGCAGGCCCGGAAGAGCTTTATGATGGGCTTATCTACAGACAAGAGTCGTTTTTAAACGCATCCGGCCAGAATGTCAACGCGTTTGTCGTTGAAGTTGATCTAGGCAGCAGTTTAACTTTCGCGGTAGGAGTGCCAAACGACAGCGTGCCGCTCGCGCCTGGCGCCCAGCAAACCGTAAGCGGCATGGCCAAGGCCGCCTCGGATAACGGCGCGAATGTAGTGGCGGCGTTTAACGCGGATTTTTTCTACATTAACGATACTTCCAGGATTCAGCCCGAGGGGCTGACGGTTAAGGACGGCACGGAGTTATCTCCATTCGATTCAGGCAGTCACAGAGATACGCATTTCTTTGGCATTCTTAATGACGGCGCCGCCGTCATCGGAGACGGCGACTACTACGCCGCGAACAAAGACGATGTGTATCAAGCGGTAGGAGGCGCGCCGCTGCTTATCGCAAACGGCGAAATCGTCCAACTCACTGATGACGCCTTTAACGTTGACCGACATCCTCGGACGGCGGTAGGGATAAAGGCGGACGGCAGCGTTCTTGTGGCCGTGGCCGACGGGCGCACGACCGCTTCTTATGGGGTTTCGCTTTTTGAGCTTGCCGCGTACATGAAGAGCCTCGGCGCGGTAGAAGCTCTCAATCTGGATGGAGGCGGCTCATCAACATGTGTGGTCAGAAACGTCGATACCCTGCGCTATGACGTGAAGAACTATCCCTCGGGCGGCTCTGAGCGTCCTGTCGGAAACGCGCTGTTCGTGATAGACAGAAATCCGGCGCCGCAGCTTCCCCCTGTCCCTCTCGATCAGGACGGCGACGGGTATTATCTGATTCGGACGGCTGAGGATTTCAGCGCGATCAACCTAAAACCGGACGGGAATTTCCGTTTGGCGGGCGATATTGACTTAAACGGCGCGGCCATCCCGATGGTTAATGAAATCAGCGGCATTTTCGACGGCAACGGTAAAAGCATCTCAAATCTGAAGGTGAACAGCGGGTTATATCCCTATGCGCTGTTTGACCAGGTTCAGGCGAGCGGCGTCGTGCGCGATTTCCGTTTGGAGTCCCCAATGGTGACCTCCAGTTCAGGGAGTACCGCGTTTATAGCCAGAAACTGCTATGGATTGGTAGAGGGGATTACAATCAATCAAGGCGCCATCAACGCCGGGGCCGATAGGGTGGGCGGCATCGTCGGAAACCTCTACGAAGGCGGATATGTCAAACGATGCGCGGTCGGCGCCGATATAACGGGCGCCGGCGGCAGTTACGGCGTCGGCGGCATTGCCGGATACAGCTATGGCGGCATTGAGCAGTGCTATGTGAACGCCAATATTTCGGGCGTTTCAAGGGTGGGCGGCATTGTCGGATATAGTGACGTGAACAACGCCAAGCACTATGCCCGCAATTGCATTGCCTCCGGTTCGCTTTACGCCAGCGGTATAGAGGCCGGCGGCGTCGGCGGACTTCTCAAAGTGTCGGCGGACCATAATATTATCCGCGATATGAATATTACGACAAGCGACACGTCAACTGCCGTGGGCAGCGGCAACGTTGCCGGATTCCTGGGCGCGTGGTGCAATCTCGGCGCGCATGCCTACAATGTGATTCAATCCGGCACGATGACTGTCAGCAGCCCCGGCGCGGGATACCGTATCGGGTATCACAGCGTGGGGAAAAATCAGAATTACGTCAATCCCGCCGTTACCATCAATGGGGCGACGGTTGCCGCCAACGGGCATAACAACACGCAGGGGGCGGACGCCACGGTTGAGCAGCTTAATACGCAGTCGTTCTACGTCGGTTTGGGCTATGATTTTACCAATATATTTGGCTGGGAGGCCGATGCTTCAAGCCTGCATAGCGTCGTGCTGCGCGGAGTTGACATGACTGTTTCTTCTAAGCGCGAAGTTTCGGATTACCCTGATCATATTTCTACAGCCGACACCGCATGGAAATATCTGGATAACAACAGTGACCCAGGCACGGCGCAGGACAGATACGCGTGGACACGGCCCGGCTTTGACGACGGCGCGTGGAAGAGCGCCTATGGAAGCTTCGGCGCGAAGAACGGGGGGAAGACAGGGTTGAGCGGCGGTTTTACGGTCAATACCCTGCTCAATCAGTATATCAGCGGAACGACCGACATTCCTGCCTACTTCTTCCGCACGGAGATGAATATTGAAGACGCGTCAAAAATCGTCTCGCTCACGGGCAGCATTGCTTATGACGACGCCGCGATCATCTATGTAAACGGCGTAAGGGTTGCGGCGTTCAATGAGACTTCAGGCGGTTACGCGACGAACATGTCTTACGGCAGCGCCGTGAATCTGGACGCTCCGGAAACAAAGACTGTCAGCATTACGGATACCTCCATGTTGGTAAGCGGCGCGAATACCGTCGCTGTTGAACTGCATAACAATCGCAGCGACAGCTCCGACATTTACCTGGATTTCATTTCCCTGCTTGCCAACGAGGCCGCGCCCAGGGCGGCGGTGAAGAATGTCGTGCTGAACATAGGGGCAACCGAATCGCGGCGCAACGTGGTATGGTACGGAGATTCCGCGGCGGCGGGCGAGATGCGGCTCGCGCTCAAATCTTCGATGACAGGCGACGCGTTCCCGACGGAGTATCAGACGTTTAACGCTGTGCGCACGGCCTCAGGCGTGTCCGGCTTCGGCAGCTATCAAGCCACGGCTATCGGCCTTACAGCCAATACCGAATATATTTACCGTGTCGGCAACAACGAGGGTTGGTCGGACATATACAGCTTCAAGACTGGAAGCTTTGGCGGCGCGTTCAGCTTCCTGGCCGCCGGCGACCCGCAGATAGGGTCTTCAGGCAACGCGGGCAAGGACACAGAGGGCTGGACGGCGACGCTGAACAAAGCGGAAAGCTGGTTCGGCGACGGCGTGGACTTTCTCATCAGCCTGGGCGACCAGGTGGAAACAAACGACTCAGAAAGCCAGTACGACGGCTTCCTGAGCCCGAATTACCTGCGTTCCGTCGCGCTCGCGACCAACATCGGCAACCACGACAGCAGCGCCATGTCCAACGGCGTCAACTACAAGGAACACTTCAATATGCCGAACAGCAGCGATATCCTCGGGCTGACCGGCGCGGGCGGCGACTACTGGTACAGCTATAATGGCGCGCTGTTCCTGTCGATTAACACAAACAACAGGAGTACCGCCGAGCACAGCGCGTTTTTGAGCGCGGCCATTGAGGAGTACAAGGCGAGTAACGGCGGGGCCGATCCGTTGTGGAAGCTCGTGACGTTCCACCACTCCATCTACTCCTCGGCCAGCCACACCACAGACACTGACATCCGTGAGCGCAGAAACGAGCTGTCGCCCGTGTTCGCGCGGCTTGGCGTCGACGCCGTGCTAGCAGGGCATGATCACGTGTACACCCGTTCGTACATGATGGGCGGCGAGAGCGGCATGACTCCGATCACCGAAGGCTATACCGACGGCGGCGGCGCCTACGCCAAGGCAAACGCGGGCGAAACGCTGTATATCACGGCCAACTCCGCCTCCGGCAGCAAATATTACGCGCTCAAGCAGACGGATTTCCAATTCGTTGCGGCGCAGAACCAAGAGAACACGCCGAATATCACCAAGGTGGACGTAACCGCGGACGCGCTTATATTCACCACCTACCGCACCGGCGCGAACAGCGGGGCGGGCGACATTGTGGATACCTTCACACTCAGCAAGCAAGCTGTGCGGGCTGTTGACAAAGACGAGCTGAACAGCCTGATTGCCGAGGCGGCGTCGAAGGTTGAGGCCGAATACGCCCCTGGCGGCTGGGCGGCGTTTGCCACGGCGCTGAACGCGGCTCGGACGGTCAGTCAAAATGACGCGGCCTCGCAGGAACAGGTTGACGCGGCGGTCGCGGCGCTTCGGAACGCCATGGACGCCCTGATTCCTGTTCAGACGCCCGCCGATAAGCTGCTCGCCTCCATCCGCACGAACGATACGAGCGTTGAAACCGAACCCGTGGAATATATCGTGTCCCTGCGCGGTCTGGACAGAGTAGGCACCGTGAAGCTCACCTTTACGGCGGACGGCAATCTCCTAAGCTTTAATGGCCTTGAAACGCTAAACGGCTTTACGGCCTTTGCGGGCGCGGATTCCGCTGTGGCGTGGAAGGACATGGGCGGTGGGCTCTGGCAGGGCGAGGTCACGCTGATTTATGGGTACGGCGCGCAAACGACTCTTACCTCCGAAGCTTCGGTGGACGTCGCCAGGATCATCCACTACGCCAAGGGGCTTGGAAACGCGGCTATGGCTCTCACGGGCATACAGGCCACAGGCCTCGTCACGGGCGGCGACGGAAAGGACAGAATGGAGTACATAGCCAGCGGCGTCGAGCCTGGCAAGGACACTGCCGTGACATCTATCGGCAAGAGCTACTCGGCGTACGACTTAGACAAAAACGGAGAGGTTGACCAGCTTGATTTGGCGATTATGGTTCTCTATTGCCAGATTGGCAGCAATGACGCGCGTTGGAGCAGTCTGGTCATCGCCTATGACACGAAGGGCGGGGCGATCACTGCGGCGCGTTGCGACGTGAACGCGGACGGAACTGTGGATATGCTCGATCTGCTAGACCTGTACCTGAACTACACCCGATAATTCTTGATCAGGCGGAACCCTTCTTATTTTATGGCGAGCCCTGCCCGCGCATATGCGCGGGCAGGGCCGCACGGGTAAGAGAGCTAAGAAAGGATGAAACAGTTTTTTATGAAACCTACACATAAACACCGCCTTTTGCCGAACGTTCTTCTCGCGTTTCTATTCAGCATGTTCTTCGGCGTTTCGGCTTTCGCGGCGGAAGAAACAAGCGTCACGGCGCCTGCGGGAAATCAGAACTACTCTTTTGCGATTGATCTGGTCGTGAACGAAAGCGTGTCCTACGCGGGCATTCAATTCGGACTGACGTTGAGCAGTGAGGGAGCCATGACCTTCGACTCTTTTACCTTGGGGACAGACGTTTCCCGCGCGACGGCCTACCCGTTTATCGCCTCAAACGGCGTCCATAGCTTCGGCTTCTGGACAGGCGCGAACGCCTTTCAGGGGAATTTGAAGGTGGGCACGCTCCATTTCACATATATGGGAAGCGCTCCGCAGACCATCACGATCACGGATATGATGGTGGCGCGGGTCGATTCTGACGCCAAAACCTCCTTCGGAACTAAAAAAGCCTCGCCGGCTTATGTCATCCACGTGTCGCGCGGCGGCGGCGCCGCAGGCGGGGCAGGGAATTCCGGCGGCGGTTCGGGAAGCTCAGGGAATACGGAGATCGCCATAGACATTTCGGACGAGGGGACGCCCCTTGCCGCAGGCAATCCTTTTACCGATGTCAATACCAACGACTGGTTCTACGATGACGTAATGTACGTCTACGCCCAGGGGCTCATGAACGGAACAGGCCCCGACGCTTTCAGCCCGCAACTGCCAACGACGCGGGGCATGATTGTAACCGTGCTTTACCGCGCGGCGGGAAGCCCTCCCGTGCCCGGCCTTGACAACCCGTTTGACGATGTGGCGGGGGGTGGGTATTATAGCGACGCGGTGAAATGGGGCGCGGCGAATAAGATTATCCTGGGTTACAACGCGAATACCTTCGGCCCCGAAGACAATATCCTAAGAGAACAGCTTGCGGCGATACTCTACCGCTACGAGCAGTTCTGCGGGAAAACGCCGACGGCCACCGCGGCCGACAGGACATTTGCCGACGAGAACCGCGTCAGTGATTACGCGAAGGGCGCGGTGAACGCGCTTGTCACGCAGGGGATTATAAACGGCAAGCCGCCCAACCTCTTCGACCCGCAGGGGCAAGCCACAAGAGCCGAGGTTGCGGCTGTGTTTCACAGATTTTTGGAAGCGGCTGAATAAAGTGTAATAAAGCTATAAGGACAAAATTGTCCATATGCGGAATCTGTTTTTTTGAATGGATGCCGCCAGTTTGCCCCCGAATGAAACAGCAAGGAGAGAGGCTGCCTAAAGGCGGCCTCTCCTGTCATCGCGGGCCCGCCCCGCCATTGTCATCGCGGGCCCGCCCCGCAATCCCCAGCCCGTCATTGCGGGCCCGACCCGCAATCCCCCGATCCGTCGTTTGAGATTGCGGGTCAAGCCCGCAATGACGTTATTCCGCAGCATCACGCAGTCCGTCGCCCCTTCATTTCAAGGGGGATTAATTCCGCGCCCCGCAACCCCCGACCTGTCATTGCGGGCCCGCCCCCGAATATTTGGCCACGGCGAAGTCGTGTTCCCCTATCAGAAGGACGGTCTGGCCGCAGGCGTCCCCGAACGTCGCCGTGCCCGCTTCGTAGTCGAAGGCTATTCTCAGGCCCTCCGTCACCAGGCTCTCGCCGTTCAGCGGGTTCACGACCTCGCGGGGGCTGAAGGCCAAAAGCCGCCCGTCCTTGGCCCGCGCCTCTACGCGGCTGTGGACGGTGGTGAGCGCCGTCGCCCTGCCGTCCTTGGCGAAGGCTAGGGAGTTGCTGTCGGCGTTCAGGCAGACGGCGTTCGGGTCGAAAGCGGTTATCGCGCCAACAGGCGTCCGTATCTCCACGGGCCTGCTCGGCTCCAGCGACTGGAGCTCCCCCGTTTCGTGCAGGGAAAACCCGCGCCTCGCCGATATGGCGCCGCACTCGGTCGAGACTGTGACGGTCTCGCCTGGGAAGAGCGTGACGGAGCGGATGTCGCCGCCCCTATAAAAACACACGCTGGAGATTATCGCGGAGAAGCTGGCGAAGGGCAGCTCGAAAGAAAAGGGGACGGCCAGCGACCTTTCGTCCTTCTCGCTCCAAAACCCGCTGATTTTCCCGTCGAGGGGGAAGAATCTCCTAAGCTCGCCCGTATCGAAAAACGTCACCAGCTCTGCGGGGAATTCTCCTATGGGGGTCATTATTTCCTGTTGCTCGTCGAGATACGCCGCCTTCACCATTCCATTTTTGTAAAATTCCACCGAATACTTATTCTTGCGGCGGTAGTTTTCGGTGTAAGCGGGAACCAACTCCCCCGCGTGGGTCACGAGCATGTTCCTCTCGGACAGCCGAACGCCCGCGAGCTCGCCGCTCTGGTAGCAGCCGTAGCTTTCCACCCCTGCGAACACGCCGCTCGGCAGTTGGATGGCCCTGCCGTCCAACGGATTGAAATTCCTCATGACGCGTCTCCCTTTGCCTCGTCTGCCAAATGACGCGCTACGCCCCGCCAGCGGGGCGGCAGCCCTTTTTCGTTATAACCGCCGTGACCGCGCCCGCGCCGCCCGTCGCTCGGACGTCATATCTGCCGCTGTTCTCAATCCACGGCGGGACGTGCCTGCATATGAGCCGCAGCTCAAAAAACGGCGTGTTCTCCAGGAAATCAGCCATCGCCTTTTTGCTGGACACGTCCGGCCGCTCGCTTTGCAAGGCTATCAAATCCAAAACGTAGACGCCAGGCGCCTCCGTCTCCACGGGCCTCGCCTCGCGGGCCGCCAGTTCTTTGGCGGCGGCCTCCGCGCCGCTTTTTTCTATGTCCGCCAGTATGCCGTCCAGGATCCCGTCGCTTATTTCGCCTATCTCAAAAATATGCTTCCCCGCCCTGTCGAACACGGCGAAGGGTATGCCGTAAAGACCGCCGCCCGCCAAGACGTCGCAGCCCTCGACCAGCGGCAGAAGCCCCTCGACCGCCCTTCGCGTGTCGGCGGGGTTTGACGGCGCGACCCGTCCGAAGGGGGCCTCGCCGCTCACGGCCCAGCCGCCCGCGCCCTTGGCGAATATCAAAAAACGGTCGCTTTCAAAAAAATCGCGCAGCGCCAACCTGGAATCCACGTACACCGCCACCCGCGTTCCGCTCATAATTCATCACCGCCTGTCCAACAACAATATATGTTCCTGCGGGAACGCCAGCTTTTGCGGCAATTCCCTAAGTTTTTCCCGTTTTTCCTTCGTCATTTCCCAGCGAAGGGGCGGAAGCCCGTCCACGCGCACCATCAGGATATACGTGAAGGCGTCCTCGATTTCCGTGATAAGCTCGAAGGGGAAAACCATGTCGCGGGGCTTCGCCAGGTGGGCCGGGACTATGTAGTTCGCCCGTATCCCGATCAGCCTCCCCTCAAACTCGAAGATGTTTTTGCAGCCCGTCAGCCGCGCCGCTTGCACTGTCCGCGGCCTCTTGAACAGTTCCCATTTTTTCCCGCCCGCCTCGTTCCTGCCGCCGTTCAGGATGATAATGCTGTCGCACAGCCGATACACCTCGTCGCGGTTGTGGGACACGTAAAGCACGGTCTTTCGGAACCGCTTGAACACCTCGGCCATTTCCAGCTCCAGTTCCCAGCGGAGGTGGCTGTCCAGCGCGGAAAAAGGCTCGTCGAGCATCAAAATGTCAGGGGAGGCGGCGAGGCACCGCGCTAGGGCGGCGCGTTGCTTTTCCCCGCCCGAAAGCTGGTAGGGATATTTTTTCAGATGAGGCGTTATATGGAATGCCTCCGCCAGCTCCTCGGCGGCGCGGGCCCGCTCGCGGCGCGGCTTGCCCCTCGCGCCCGTCATGATGTTCTGCAGCGCCGTCATGTTGGGGAACAGGGCGTAGTCCTGGAACAGGAACCCCGTGTTCCGCCGCTGGGGCGGCAGGTTGATTTTTCGCCCCGAGTCGAAGAGCCTCACGCCGTCAAGGGTGATTTCCCCCTCGTCCGGCCTTTCCACCCCCGCCACGCAGCGGAGCGTCATGCTCTTGCCGCTTCCCGACGCGCCCATCAGCGCGGTTATGCCCTGCTCCGCCGTGAAATCCAGGTCCAGGGCGAATTCGCCCAGCTTCTTTCTTATTCTGCACTCAAGCACGGCGCCACCCCCTTGGCGGTCTGGAGAAGGCGTTTATCAGCACCATGAACACGAGGGACACCGCCAGATTGACGCACACCCACCAAAAGGCCGCGTCCTCCTGGTTGATTTGCCAGAAGTAGGCCACGGAGGTGGAAATCGTGGCGGTTTTGCCCGCGATGTAGCCCGACGCCATGCTGGTGGCCCCGTATTCGCCCAGCCCCCGCGCGAAGGCAAGCACGCCGCCCGCCGCGACGCCGTGCTTGCAGTTGGGGAGCAGGATGCGGGCGAATATGTATTTTTCGGACAGCCCGAGGGTACGCCCCGCGTCGAGCAGGTTTTGGTCCACGCCCTCGAAGGCGCCGCGCGCCGTTCGGTAGATAAGCGGGAACACGATGACGGCCACCGCTATGACCGAGGCGTGCCAGCGCATCGTCACCGTGAAGGCGAACCACTCCAGCAGCTTGCCGCCCACCGCGCTCTTGGGGGACAGCCAGACCAGTATGAAGTAGCCCACCACGGTGGGGGGCAGCACCAGAGGGACGGTCAACAGCGCGTCGCAGGCGCCCTTGGCCAGGCGGGGCATCCGCAGGACGGCGTAAGCCGCGGGGATGCCCGTGGCGAAGGCGAAGGCCGTGGCGATGGCGCTGACCCTCAGCGAGTTGTACAATGGGAACAAATCCATGCGGCTCACGCCCTTCCCGAAAACTATTCCGCCACCGTGAACCCTATTCTTTCAAACACCGCCGTGGCCTCGGGAGCGCCCAGATAATCCAGAAAATCCTTCGCCGCCCCCGCGTTGGCCGAGCCTGCCAGCACGGCGGCGGGGTACACCACGGGCTGATGGCTGCCCTCAGGCGCGCCGGCCACCACTTTCACGCCCTCAGCGGTGGCCGCGTCGGTGGAATACACCACGCCGCAGTCCACGCTGCCGCTCGCCACCTGGGAAAGCACCTCCTTGACGTTCGCGCCGAGGGAAGCCTTTTTAGTGACGGCGTCCCAGCCGCCCAGGAAGGTGAAAATCTCCTCGGAATACTGCCCCACGGGGACGTCCGCGTTGCCCAGCGCCATGAGGGTGACTTTGTCGGTCAGGCAGTCCTCAAAGGAAGAGATTCCCTTCTCGCTGCCCTCGGGCGTTATCAAAACGACCTGGTTGACCAGCAAATTCCTGCGGGTGGCCGCGTCGATAAGGCCGCCGTCCTCCAGGCCGTCCATCTGCTTCTGGGCGGCGGACATGAACAAGTCGGCCTCCGCGCCGTTTTCTATCTGCGTCTGCAGCTTGCCCGACGAGTCGAAGTTGAAGGTGAACGTCACCTCAGGCGCCTCCGCCTCGTACAGCGCCGCGATTTCCTCCAGTGCCTCGGTCAGCGACGCGGCGGCGAACACGGTCAGATTCGTGGGCTGGCTTGTGGTCTGGCTGGCAGGCTGGCTGGGGTCGGGCGGCGCAGGGGACGCGTTCGAGGGCGGCTCACCGCACCCCGTCAGCGAAGCCGCGCAAAGGGCGGCTATGAGCGCGATGGATAATATCGGCCCGCGTTTAAAAAGCGGATTAGCGGACACTGTCTTACGACGCCCGCCCGATAATTTTGCGCGGAATTTTAAAAATGATAAGTATAGCAGTTTTTTCATGTTCTTCATAATACTCACTCCTTTCGCTTCTAGTTTCTAGTAAAAACCATGATATTGCTCCACGCCTTCCCAAAATCATGGGACTGCGTCGGGAAGCCACGCGTTTTCGGGCCGCAGGGTCTCGAGAATATCCCTTTGAAGCTTGAACGCGGCCGCTTCGGTCATCCCCCAGTCGAATATGTCGGAGCTTGCCGCCACGAGCCGCGCCAAATCGCAGTTCCCCGCACGCTCGCCTATACCGCCCGCCGTCACGTCGGCGTACAGGCAGCCGTGCTTCGCGGCCTCCACGGTGTTGGCCACCGCCATGCCCAAGTCGTTGTGGGCGTGGAAGCCCAGAACAGCGCCGTCCCCCAGCCGCGACGAAAGCCTCGTCAAAACCTCTCGGACGGCGCCGGGCAGGGCTACGCCCACCGTGTCGGAAATCCGAACCCTCTTCACGCCGAAGTCCAGCAGCGTGTCCGCGACGGCTTCCATGAACCTCGGCTCCCCCCGAAAGGCGTCCTCCAGCCCGACGGACGGCGTGGCGCCGCTTTTCCCTATCAGGCCCAGGCAGACGCGCAGGCGGCCTATCACCCAAGCCTCGTCCTTCCCCAGCCTGGCGTGTATGTGCGTATGGGAGACGGGCGCGCTGACGTGTATGACGTCGGGCCTGCAGTCTATGGCGTGCGCTATGTCGGAGGGGACGAGCCGCCCCCAGACCGAAATGGCCGCGTTCTTGCGGTTTTCCACAATCCGCGCGATGGTTTCCTTTTCCCGCCTCGAGGACGCGGGGACGCCCGCCTCGATTTGACGCGCCCCGCCCGCGTCCAGCAGCGCGGCTATCTTCAGCTTCTGCTCCCGCGTGAGGCATAGCCCCGGCGTCTGCGCCCCGTCCCTCAGGGTGCTGTCCAGAATGTGCCGTCGGCTCCTCATGTGGCGCAGGCCCCCGCTATCTCGGCAAATTCCCTGTTCGTGAGGGCGCCCTTCTTTTCCCCGCTCTTTTTCTTGACCCCCTCCAATATGGCGGGGATGTCGGCGGCTCTGTGCTTTATGCCCAGTTCTTCTAGTTTTGCCCTGACGGACGCCGCGCCGCTCTGGCCGCCTAAGAGGATTTTGCGCTCAAGCCCCGCCGTTTCGGGGGGGAAGGGCTCGTAGCACTCGGGCCGCTTCAGGACGCCGTCAACGTGTATGCCTGATTCCACGTGGAAAATGCGCTTCCCGAGGACAGGCTTGCCAGGGGGGACGGGATCGCCCGTGACCTCCTGTAGCAGGCTCGCCATTTCGGGGAAGAAGCCGTATGTCCGCCCCGCGTCGCGAAGCCCCGCCAGTTTCAAAACCATGATAACCTCCTCGGTGGGCGCGAAGCCGCCCACGCCGCCGAAGGAAGCGACTGCCTCCGACCCGCCGCCGTTTATCAGCCATTCGGCCGCCAGCGCGGTGGCGAAGCCGCGTCGGTCTGTGGGGCAAAACTCGATGGGGCCGCGGAAGCGCTCCCGCAAACGGGCGAAGATTCCCAAATAGTCCCCTGTCATGGCGCCGCCAAGGCCCTGCAGGCGCACTCTCCCAAAGGCCCGACGGGGGGCGGCCGCAGGGGCTTCCCCCATGTCGCCCAGCAGGATTTCGCCCGTGATTTTGGGGTCCGCCCCGACAGGCGCGTCGCGGCACACGAACCTGGGCGTTCGGGGATACCTGGCGGCGTCCTCTGCCCGCTCTATCCGCAGGACGTAGCCTGGGTAGTCGGGCAGGGGGCCGAGCAACCCCCACATCCCCTCGGAAAGCTCGATGGCGTCAGGCCCCGTCCGAACCAGCAGCTCCAAAAACCGCCTGAGCGCGGGGGCCTTCGCGGGCGCGGCGTCAAGGCACGATAAAGTTCTGTCGGTGACGCGAATCAAAATTCTCCCTCCTTTGCTTGTGCTTACCTTTTCCCACATTCCGCCCGAAATCATTGGACGGGCCACGGAAGACAGTATCGCCAATCCGCTCTGAGGCTATGTTTTAACTGCGGGTCAGCATTAACTCCTCCACGGGAGTCCCGCCTTCCAGGTGGCGCTCGCAGATTTCCTCCACCGCCTTCTCGTCCAGATTGCCGTACCACACCCCTTCGGGGTACACGACGGCTATCGGGCCTTTGTCGCAGATTTGGAAGCAGCTTGTGGCCGTGACCAGGCAGTCCGACGACAATTCCCTGTCGTCGATTTCCTCGATCAGTTTCTGCAGCAGGGTCGGGCTGCCCTTCTGGTTGCAGAACCCCTTGGGCTCGCCCTTGATTTTGCAGGAATTGCATATGAAAATGTGATATTTCGGGGATACCATGTCTACGCGCTCCTTTCTCTGTTTCCCATGGACAAGGCGGCTTCCTTCACCGCCGTATCCACGCGCTCGTAGGTCGTGATGGCCGCTATGCCGTGTTCTTTCAGCCTTTTTTCAGGCGCCAGGCCGATGCGCAGCGCCAATACCGCCTTGCAGTCGGCCACCGCCCGAATGACGGACTCCCACTTGTCCTCCTTGCCGTCGCAATCCGGCCCCTCGCAATACTTGCTCACCTGGCGGGTCTCGATAAAGCGCGCGTCTCCGCCGTCGCTGTCGTAGATGTGAAATTCGGAGGCGTGGCCGAAGTGGGCGTCCACTATGGTGCCGCTCTTGGTGGCGACGGCGAAGCGCGAGTATTCGACGGGGACGGCGGGCGGGGCGGGCGCCGCGCTTGTTTCCCGAAAGGACGGGGACGCGTCCTCGTCCAGCGTTCCCGCCGCGTCGGAGCGGCATTGGCGGCAATGGGCCATCTGCTTCACGTTCGCGCCGCACAGCTCGCGCAGCGCCTCGATTTCCTTGTTGCTCACGCGGTCAAGCCCCTCGAAAGCCGAGCCTTTGACGGGGATGTGGGGCATGATGTTGGTTATGGACGCGCCGAGGGCAGCCACTTTTTTCGTCACCTCGTAGACGTGCCCGTCGTTAATCCCCTTCAGCGTGACGCAGTTCACCTTGCAGGCCATGCCCGCCTCTTTCAGCATTTTTATTCCCGCCAGTTGGTTGGCCAGCAAAATGGCCGCGCCCTCCAGGCCCTCGTAGGTTTCTCCCATATAGGCGACGTGCCTGTGGATTTTCGCGCCTATGGCGGGGTCAACCGCGTTCACGGTGACGGTCACGTGGCTCACGCCCAGCGCGGACAGCTCCGAGACGTAGAGCGGCAGCAGCAGCCCGTTCGTGGCGACGCAAAAGGCCACGTCGGGGTCGCGCTCCCGAATCAGCCGCAGGGTTTCCCGCGTCTCCTCGAAGTTCGCCAGCGCGTCGCCGGGCCCCGCCACGCCCGCCACGGTCAGGTTCGGCATGGACTCCCTCAGCCCCAGGTATCGCTCCAGCGCCTGGAGGGGCGTCAAAATCCTGCTGGTCACGCCGGGCCTGCTCTCGTTCACGCAGTCAAAGCCGCGTAGGCAGTAGCCGCACTGAATATTGCACTTGGGCGCGACGGGCAGATGAACCCGCGCGTTTTGGCGGGCTCCCTCGTCGAAGCAGGGGTGGGCCGCCCTTTTGGCCTCGGCGGCGGCCCCGGCGGGCGCCTCCGCAGGCTCTCCCCGCGCCTCTCGGTATTTGACGCGAAGCTCGTCGCGGAAATTCGCCTCCACGCGTTCTATCATCGCGTTCGACACCTGGTCGAGAAGGCTCAGGGAGCCCTCAAAGCCTAAAATCCGCGTCCGCTGGCCGCCCACGTAGTCATGGATGGGGAAGGCGCAGCGAATCAGCGGGACGCCCAGCCTGCGGGCGGCGCGCCGCCCGTCCGACGAGCCTATCATCACGTTGGCGCGGAAAGCGCGGCAAGCCTCCTCGATAGCGGCGAAATCACTGTCCTCCAAAATAGGAAGCTCCCCCGCGAAACGGAACTCGCGGCATTCCGCCGTCTCGCCCGCCAGAGCCTCCCTCCACCGGGCCGTAGCGGAGGCCGTGGCCGCCAGAACGGGCAATGCGCCGTTCTCGCAGCACAGGCGGACCGCGGCGTTCACGAAATCAGGCTCGCCGAACACCGCCACCCGCGCGTCGGCGTTGTGCTTGTGGGAATCGGCCATCGCGTCCAGATAACGCCCCCGCGCCTTCTCCATGTCGGCGGTGGCCACGCCGCCCGCATCCACCAAGACCGCTGTCAGCGCGTCCATGGCGCGAATGCCCACGGGAAGGGGCAGCCTGACCAGGGGGACGCCGTGGGCCTCGTTCAGATAGGCGGCGGGAGACAGCTTGTCGTCCGTGAATTCCGAAAACTCCACCGTCAGCCGCGCCCCCGCCATCCTCCCCACCTCCGCCAGGGACGTGCCGCCCGTTTTCAGGCGGTTGTAGCGTTTCTCCGTCGCGCCGTCCAGGTTCTCGGATATGTCGGGCAGGAGTATGAATTCCAGACCCATGTCCCGCAGAAAGCCTTTCAGCCAGCGGACGTCGGCGGGGGAGAGCTGCGGCGCCACAACGTTGATTTTCCCGTTCGGCGCGGGGTCCGCCTCGGCCTGCTCCACCAGGGCGCGCAGGGCGGCGAACCAGCCCTCGTTCTGCGTGCCGCCGTAGCCTGGCGAGGCCACGGTCACGATTTTCACCTCCGCGCTCGGGTTTTGCCCGTAAAATTTCTTTACGGCCGCCCCCACGTCCTCGCCTATGGTCTCGGCCAGACAGGTGGTGCAGACGCCGATCGCCTCGGGATGGTACAGGTCGATCAGGTTCCCGAGGCCCTTCAGCAGATTCGCCTCGCCGCCGAACACCGTGCCCTGCTCGGTCAGGGAGGAGGAGGCCACGTCCACGGGCTCGTTATAGTGCGTCGCCATATGGCGGCGTATGTAGGTGGCGCAGCCCTGGGAGCCGTGCAGAATGGACATGCAGCCCCTTATTCCCGAGAGAGCCGCCACCGCGCCCATGGGCATGCACATCTTGCAGGGGTTCACGTTAAGGTTGGCCAGATTGTCGCTCATGACGCCCCCCCTTTCACGTGCCGCCAGACGGGGCTGCGCACGGATTTGTGTATCTCCTCCGCGAAGCACAGGGCGCCCTCGAAGCCGGCCAGCGGGCGTCTGCGCTCGTGGTTGTGGTCGCAGAAGGCCAGGCCCAGCTTGTAGGCCAGCGGCCGCTCCTTCACGCCGCCCACCAGAATGTCCGCCCGCGTTTCCAGCATGAACCGCTCCAGCTCGGCGGGGTTCGCGTCGTCCAGGATGACCGTGCCACTGTCCGCCAGGGAGCCTATCGTCTCGTACTCTTCCTTTCGGCCCGTCTGGGTGCCCACCACCACCGTTTTCACGCCAAGCTCCTTAAACTGCCGCATCAGGGAAATAGCCTTAAAGCCGCCGCCCACGAAGATGGCGGCCCGCTTGCCCGCCAGCCGAGGCTTGTACCGTTCCAGCAGGGGCAAGACCTCAGCCCTTCGCCTCGCCGTGAACTCCCGCGCCCCGGCGGAGGCCGCAGGGCTGCCCAGAGCGTCCGCGACGCGCAGAATGGAGGCGACGGTGTCCTCCACGCCGAAGAAACTCACATTGACCCAGGGCACTCCCATCTCATCCCTCATGCGCTCCGCCAAGTAGGTCGAGGAGCCGGCGCACTGCACTACGTTCAGCGCCGCGGACGGGGCGCGGGCCAGGCTTTCGTAAGTGGAGTCCCCCGTTATGCCGGAGATGGCCGGTATTCCGATTTGTTCCAGATATCCCTTTATAATCCACATTTCCCCCGCCAGGTTGTAGTCGCCCAGGATATTCACGCCGAAACGTTTGGGCTGCCCCCTGTGGGGCCCGAGCAGCGCCATGATGGCGTCGCAGGCCAGCTTGTAGCCCTGGGTCTTGGTTCCCGAAAAGCCGGGGGCCTTCACGGGTATGCAGCGCGCCCCGTGCTTCCTCTCGGCCTCGCGGCACACCGCCTCCACGTCGTCGCCTATCACGCCCACGATGCAGGTGGCGTACACGAATATCAGCCTGGGCGCGGGCCTGGCCTTCTCCATCAGCTCGTCGATGGCGGCGGCCAGCTTCCTAGCGCCGCCGAAGACGATGTCCGTCTCGCGCAAGTCCGTCGAGAAACTGTTGCGGTAGACGTCCGCGTCGGAGCTTAGGCTCCCGCGGATATCCCAGGTGTAGCTGGCGCAGCCGATAGGCCCGTGGACGATATGGTACGCGTCGGTGATGGGGTTCAGCACCACGCGCGCCCCGCAGTACACGCAGGCCCGCTGGCTCACCGCGCCCGACACGCTCTCCCGCTCGCAGCAGACGCCGCGACCGCGCTCATTGGAAATAGAGCTTTTCCGTTCTTCTAACACGCTTAACGCGCTTGTGCCCATTTCAACCTCACCACCTTCGCGAACAACAGGTATCCCCTTTTCAGATTCCGCCCAAAACCATTGGGCGGGCGTCGGAGGATAGTATGTGCCAATTCGCTCCAAGGTAACGTTTTAAGTGCGAATTGGCACGGCGCCTCACAGCACGATTTCAAAATCCTCGTCCGACGCGTCGCGGTCGAACCTGTCCAGCAGCGCGCCCGTTATTTGCTCTGTCAGACGTATGGCGCCACTGTAGCCCACTATGGGCAGCAGCGTCCCGCCGTAGCGGTCTAGGACGGGGAAGCCCGCGCGGACGAAGGGGACGTCCTCGGCCTTGGCTATCTGCTTGCCGTAAGTCGTGCCTATCATGACGTCAACGGGCTCGTTCTTTATCCATTGGTGCAGCTCGAACAGGTCGGCGTTCGCCTTGGCCGTGCAGCCCTCCGCGCCGTATTTTGAGAACAGGGCGTTCGCCCTGCGCGTGAATTCCTCCTTAGGCGTCCCTGTTATGACGTACTTGGGGACCATGCCCATTTCCAGGGCGAGCGAGGTCAGGCCGAGCGCCACGTCAGGGTCGCCGAATATGGCGGCCTTCTTCATGTAGGTGTGCTGGTGCGAGTCGAGCAGCAAATCCACCAGGCGCCCGCGCTCCGCCTCCAGCTCTGCGGGAACCTCGGTTTTGGAAGCCCTGCGCAGGGCGGACACGTACTGGTCGGTGTTGCTCACGCCTATGGGGGCGGGGAGCAGGACGAAGGGCACCTTCCACTTCTTCCTCAACAGCTCGGCAGGCTCCGCCCCGATGATTTCGCCCAGCGCGATAAGCCCCGCGCAGTCCCCGAGGCCGCGAATCTCCTCGATGGTGGTGCCCCCCTGGGGGTACATGTCGTATCTGCCCGTCATGGGCGCGTCCATCACCCCGCTCTGGTCGGGGAAGAACGTGGCCGGCACGTCCATCAGCCCCGCCAGCCGCCTAAGCTCACGGATGTCGCCGGGGTTCAGCCAGCCTGGGAACACCGCCGTTTTGCCGTTGGGAGTCCCCGTCCTTTGGGTCAGATAGTTCATGAAGCCCATCATCATGTTGAAAAATCCGTTGACGTGGCTCCCCACGTAGCTGGGAGTGTTGGCGTGGACCACTATTTTCCCCTCGGGCAAGTCCAGGTCCATGATATATGAGTTTAAATCGTCGCCTATGGTCTCCGACAGGCAAGTGGTATGCACCGCGATGATGTCAGGGCCGTACATGTCGAACACGTTCTTTGCCGCCGTGTTGATGTTGCTCCTGCCGCCGAACACCGACGCCCCCTCGGTGAAGGAACTGGACGAGGCGATGGCGGGCTCCTTGAAATGCCTCGACAGCACCGTCCTGTGGTAGGAGCAGCAGCCCTGGGAGCCGTGGCTGTGGGGCATGCAGCCGTGGACGCCCAGCGCCGCGTACATGGCGCCCACGGGTTGGCAGGTCTTGCACGGGTTAATCCTGAGCGCCGACCGCTCCTTTACTTCCCTTGGCGTTAAATCCAGCATTATTTCCCGCCTCCTTCCGCCACGCTGCCCACGAGCATGGGCGCGTGCCTCCACGGCGGCGTCACCAGGCCCCAGGCGTTGGAATACAGCGCCATGGTCACGTCCCGCCCGAAATTCGCCGCGCCGTTGAAGCCCGCGTAGGGGCCCGAGTAGTCATAGGAATGTATCTGCCGCGAGGACACGCCCGCCTTCTGGATGGAATATCTGTCCTTGATGCCCGAGAGGAAGATGTCGGGCTTCATGGTTCTGATCAGCTCGTCGGTCTCAAAATGGTTGTAATCGTCCACCACCACGTCGCCCGCCGCCATCTCAGGCAGCATCCCGCCGTAGGCGTCTATCTCCACGCCCCCTTCCCTGAGCCCTTCGATTTCCTCATCGGAATAGGCGCGGCGGAAAAACCGCTCGTCGGGGGAGACGGTTATGCTCTCGATGTTCTTGTTGTCAGCGTCCTCCTTGATGAGTGGGATGACGTCGCGCCCCTCGTAGTCGTCGCGGTGGGCGAACTCGTAGCCCGCGATGACGGTTTTCATGCCCAAGTCCGCCAGCAGGGCCTGATAGTGGTGGGACCGGGAGCCGCCCGAGAAAATCCCCGCCGTCTTGCCCGTCAGCCGCGACCTGTAATAGGCCATCTCCTCGCTGATGGCCCCAATCTCGTCGGCGATGACCTCCTCAACCCGCGCCGTCAGCCCCGCGTCGCCGAAGTACCCCGCGATTTCCCTGAGAGACTCGCATGTGGCGCCCACGCCTATGAAGTTGACCTTAAGCCAGTCTATGCCGTACTTGGTTTTCATCATCTCCGCTATGTAGTTGATGGAGCGGTGGCACATCACCAGGTTCAGATGGGCCAAATGCGCGCTCTTCAGCGACTCGTAGGAGGCGTCCCCCGTGAACAGGTTCAGCACTTCTATGCCGCACCGCTTAAGTATCCGCGCTTCCTCCCAACCGTCGCCCCCGATGTTGTACTCGCCCAAAACGTTCACCGAGAACTTGGTCTTGGGCGGCTCGTCGCCCGTGCCGATGACATAGCGCATCAAGCCGTTGTTGGCGATATGGTGCCCGCCCGACTGGGACACTCCCTTATAGCCCTCGCAGGAATAGCCGATGGCCCTTATGCCGTACTTTTCCTCGACGCGCCGCGCCACCGCCTGGACGTCGTCGCCTATAAGGCCGATGGGGCAAGTGGAGCAAATCATGACGCACTTAGGGTCGAAAATCGCCATGGCCTCGTCAATGGCCTTCTCCAGCTTCTTCTCGCCGCCGAACACGATGTCAGGCTCCTGCATGTCCGTGGAAAGGCAGTAGGGGACGAAATTCTTGTCGGCCCGCTCGTCCGTCCTCGCCTTGTTGCGCCGCGTCCCCCAGCTGTAAAAGCCGCAGCCCACAGGCCCGTGGGTAATCACGCACACATCCTTGAGCGGCCCGACCACCACGCCCTTGCAGCCCGCGTAGCAGCAGCCCCGCGCCGTCATCACGCCGGGGATGGCGCGCGTGTTGGCGGCAATGTTCCGGGCCTCGTCGGATTCCTCCAGCTGGAGGATGTGGTCCTTTCGGTTCTTGTAAACCTTCGCTGAATATTTTTCCAAAAGCTTCTCTCTCGCTGTCATACGCTCACCCCCTCAATAGGCTTCGACGGTCGGCTGCCCGCTCCTGACCGTGTAGGCTTCCAGCAACGGCAGGACAAAAATCTTGCCGTCGCCGGGATTTCCCGTCTGATTGGCGGAAATAACCGTTTCAACCACCTTATCCACGTCCCTGTCGTCCACAATCAAAGTAAAAAAACGTTTGGCGATGAGCCGCGTGGCCTCGGTGAAATTCTCGCCGACAGGGCTGAGGGGCAGTTCCCCCGCCGCCAGCACGACGTTCAGCAAATCGGGGTCAACGCCCTTCTTGCCGCGCCCCAGGCATTTGCGGCAGGCGAAAGCGGGGAAGCCGTTCTCCGCCAGCGCCCTCTTCGTGTCGTTGACCTTGTTCGCCCGTATGAAGCACATGACCTCTTTCATTGCCCCGCACCCCCTTAAAGCCCGGCCTTGCCGGTGCTGATGGTGTACGCGGACTCCACGGGGGAGACGAATATGCGCCCGTCTCCGAAATTCCCGTCGCCCGTCTTGGCGACGCGGAGTATGATTTTCACCAGGTCGTCCTTGTCCTCGTCGCTCACGAAGTACATAAGCATCTCCTTGGGGATTTCGTCATAGGTGATTTCGCCCACCGTGATGCCCTTCTGCTTGCCGCGCCCGTAAACCGACATCTTCGTGACCGCGGAAAACCCCGCCGCCGCCACCTCGCTCATTACCGCCCCCGATTTTTCGGGTCGCACGATAGCCCTCACTAGCAACATTGCCGTTACCTCCCTTCTTTGGGTGAATTTCCAAAACACGCCCCCTCTCGGAGGGCGGATTCTCGGGAATCCCCTTCAATCCAATATCCCGTGTTCCATCAGTATGGCTTCCAGCCTGTCGATGGGCATGGGCTTGGGAATGACGAACATGTCGTTGCCGTCGATTTTGCGCGCCAGGGCGCGGTACTCGTCGGCCTGCGGCTCGTCGGGCGAAAAATCTATGACCGTCTTTTTGTTGATTTCCGCCTTCTGCACCGCGTTGTCGCGGGGGACGAAGTGGATCATCTGCGTGCCTATCTCCTCCGCGACCGCGCTCACCAGCTCCGCCTCGCCGTCCACCTTGCGGGAATTGCAGATAAGGCCGCCCAGGCGGACGCCGCCCGTGTTGGCGTACTTGGAGATGCCCTTGCTGATGTTGTTTGCCGCGTAAAGCGCCATCATCTCGCCCGAGCAGACGATGTATATCTCCTGCGCCTTGCCCTCCCGTATCGGCATGGCGAACCCGCCGCACACCACGTCGCCCAGGACGTCGTAGAAAACGTAGTCCAAATCCTCCTCGTAGGCGCCCAGCCGCTCCAACAAGCCGATAGAAGTGATAATGCCGCGCCCCGCGCAGCCCACCCCCGGCTCAGGCCCCCCCGACTCCACGCCCTTAATGCCCGCGTAGCCCACCTTCACGACGGTGTCCAGCTCGATGTCCTCGCCCTCCTCGCGGAGCGTGTCAAGCACCGTCTTTTGGGCCAGCCCGCCCAATACCAGTCGGGTGGAGTCCGCTTTAGGGTCACACCCCACGATCATGATTTTCTTGCCCATCTCGCCCAAGCCCGCCGTCAAGTTCTGCGTGGTGGTGGACTTCCCTATGCCGCCCTTCCCGTAAATAGCAACCTGCCTCATAACCTGTACCTCCTTGATTTCCCCTAATGCCAATCCGCGTTCAAAACGTCGCATTGAAGCGGATCCGCAGATACTGTTTCCCGACGCCCGCCCCATGATTTTAGGCGGGATTTGAACATTTTAAGTGCGCTCCGCGCTTCAAATGTTCACGTGCGGCATTTGAAAAAAGGATAGCTGTGACGGGCGGCGCGCGGCTTCAAAAACGAAAAACGGGGCGGAGCTTTCGCGGAAGGCCCGTGCCTTCGGCGAGAACGCCACCCCATTGTGGGTTTAATAATATGTTTTTTTGGCCCCGTGCGCCGCTCCCGGCCCCGTTTCTTCCCGTCGGCCCCGACGCCCCCCCGGCCCGACCGCGAGACGTCAGGTCGGGTTCCCAATTTACGCCATTATAGCATTAAAGCGGCAAGGGCACAACGGCAATCGTCGATTTGTAGTCAATTTGTAGCCGATTTGTAGCAAATTTGTAATCCTGGATTTGACGGAAAAATACTTTTTTATTCGGGGAGGCGCCCGGCTCGACGGGGAAAACCCTTGGCCCGCGCGGGATTCGGGGACTTCGGGGGCTGTTGCCGCGCCCGCCCGCGAAATGGTATAATATCCTAAGGCCGCGCCTGCGGGCGGCGGGCCTGACGAAGAACGACAGAGATTGGCATGAATTTATAAATATTTACAGGGATCGGCAAAGGCAGACGGAGCTTCACGGGGACAGGAAGGAAGTGGACATGCCTGAGAACGGCGTTAAAGGCAAACCTTGCGATTTTTTATACGCGGCGCTGGTGGCGGCGCTGCTCATATTCGGGATAGTGATGGTGTTCAGCGCCAGCAGCTACTCGGCGCTGAGATATTACGACGACTCCTATTACTTCTTCAAGAGGGAGATGGCCTTCGCCGCGGTGGGGCTGTTTTTCCTGGTGGCGGCGGCCTTCGCGCCCATGAAGCTGATATACAGGATGACGCCGCCCATAGCCCTGGCGAGCCTGGGGCTGCTGCTGGCGCTCTACACGCCCCTGGCCAGCGCGCGGCACGGCGCGGCCCGCTGGATAGAAGTGGGGGGCTTCACGGTCATGCCGGGGGAAATCGCAAAATTCGCGGCCATACTGTTCGTGGCCCGCTTCCTGAGCCGCGAGCCTGACAGGATACGCTCCCTTTTCAAAGGGGTGATCCCGCTTTTGGCTTATTGCGGCCTGAACTTCCTGCTGATATACAAACAGCCCAGTCTGTCCACGGCCATAACCCTCGCGGGCATAGTCCTGGGCGTCATGTTCATAGCGGGCATGAACCTCATGTACGTGGGCGCGGCTCTGGGCGCGGCGGCCATGGGCGTGTTCTACATGATAATGTCCGACAAGGACGGCTACCACTTCCAGAGAATCACGGGATTTTTGGACCCCTTCGCCCAGTCCTCGGACGAGGGCTGGCAAGTGGCGCACTCCCTGCTGGGCTTCGGCGCCGGAGGCGTGCTGGGGGTGGGCCTGGGCAACAGCATACAGAAGGCGCTCTATCTGCCCGAGGGGCATAACGACTTCATTCTGTCCATCATAGGGGAGGAACTGGGGTTCCTGGGCTGCCTCCTTCTGCTGGCGGTCTATCTGGCGCTGATTTTCAGAGGCGCCTGGATAGCCATAAAAGCCCCCGACCGCTTCAGCATGTTGGTCGCGGCTGGAATCACCGTAATGTTCGCCCTCCAGGTCATCATGAACGTGCTGGTGGTCACGGCCTGGATGCCGCCCACGGGCGTGGTGCTGCCCTTCATAAGCTACGGCGGCAATTCCCTCATCCTCTACATGGCCATGGCGGGCGTCATGCTGAACATATCCAGACGCATAAAAGACGAGCCCGCCGCGGGGGAAATCCCTGAAGAAGGCATGGAGAGGGCGCGGAAGGCGCCCGAAAGGCTGACCGTGCCGCCGAGGAAGCTGCGGGTCGTGGGCGGAAAAAGATAAGACGGGCCGAAAGCCGATGGGCGCGCCCCCGGGCGGCGGCAACGCGGGGGAAGCAAGGCAGGGCAAGCAAGGCGGGCGAATAAAGGAAATTAAGGCAAGGAAATTAAGGCAAGGAATTAAGGCAAGAAAAGCAAGGCAAGAAAAGCAAGGCGGGGGAAAGCAGGTAAGAGATGAGGGCGATTATCGCCGCAGGCGGCACGGGCGGACATATCTACCCGGCGCTGGCGGTCGCGGACAAGATAAAGACGGAACAGCCGGACAGCGAGATACTGTTCATAGGCGGCATGAGGGGCATGGAGAAAACCGTGGTGCCCGAGAGGGGCTACCCCATAAAGCTGGTGGACGTCAGAGGGTTTTCCAGGAAACAGCCCCATAAAAACCTGGGCGCGGCGGCGGCGCTTCTGAAAGCGGGCCGCGTGATAAAGGGCATATTGCGGGACTTCCGCCCCGACGCGGTCATAGGCGCGGGCGGCTACGTGTCAGGCCCCGTGGTGAGGACCGCCGCCAAATGCGGCCACAGGGCGTTCATACACGAGCAGAACGCCTGGCCGGGGCTGGCGAACCGCCTGGCGGAAAGATACGCGGAAAAGGTGTTCCTCGCTTTCGAGGAAGGCAAGAAGCATTTCAAAGACCAAAGCAAGCTGGTGGTGAGCGGCAACCCCATAAGGCGTGAATTCATCGCCGCCGACGGCGCGGATTGCAGGAAAAAACTGGGCGCGGGCGAAAACGAAACGGTCATCCTGTGCTTCGGAGGCAGCTTGGGCGCGGGGACGCTCAACACAGCCTTCTCGGACATACTGGAAGAGCTTCACCGCTTGGGCGACGTGAGGGCGTTCCTCATAACAGGGACAAGATATTACCCCGAAACCCTGGCCAAGGCCGCCGCCTGGATAGGGGAGGGCGGGGCCGAGGACGTCGGGGGCGCGAGCCGCGCGTTCCAGACGAAGGACGGGCGCGTGAGGCTGATGGAGTACGCCGACGACATACACGAGTACATGGCGGCGTCAGACCTGGTCATAGCCAGAAGCGGCGCGCTGACAGTCTCGGAAATAACCGCCTGCGGCAAGGCGTCCATACTGGCGCCGTCGCCCAACGTCACGGGGAACCACCAGTACCACAACGCCAAGACAGTGGCCGACAAGGGCGGCGCGTTGATAATTTCGGAAGAAAATTTGACAGGAATGAAACTTTTGGAAATGATTTCACGTCTAAAAAATGACAAGGAAATAATTGGAAGAATGAGCGCGGCCAGCGCCGCTTTAGGACGCTTCGACGCGGCCGACGTCATCTACGAGCATATAGTCGGAGGGCGCCGCTGATGGGCGGGACCGGCAAAGGAAAAGCGAGAAGAGAAGGGGAGCCGCCCCAAAACCCCGACCTGAACGCGGCGCTCCGCGAGATGGAAGAACGCTCAGGCGCGGCGCCCGAGCCGCCCTATGACCGCGACGGGGACATGGGGGAGCCGCGCGCCTCGGACGTCTTGGACGTCTTGGACGCCTTGGACGAGGGCCAGGGCCAGAAGCCCAAGAAAAAGAAGAAAAAAAGGAAAAAAAAGAGATATCTCCTAAAATTCTTCATATTCTGCCTGGCCGCCGCGGCGCTGTACTATTTCGTCAACTCGTCCTTTTTCGACGTGAGGGCCATCGCGGTGGAGGGCAACGAATACTACACCTCGGAGCAGATCATCGAAAAAGCGGGCGTCAAGGCGGGGAACAACATATTTCGGGAGGACCTGACGGGGGTCAAGCGGGCGCTCATGGAGGACCCCTACATCATCTCCGCCAGGGTCAGGCGGGATTTGCCGGGCACGCTGGCCATCAGCGTCAACGAGCGCAAAGAGGCGGCGTTCCTTAAAGACGGCAAATATGCTATAATTATAGATGAGAACGGGCTGGCCCTGAGGAAAAGCGAGACCGCGCCCATGCTGACGGAGCTGACGAACCTGGACGTGACGGCGGCGGAGGAAGGGAAGGCGCTGGAAGTGGAGCAGAACGCGGCCTTCGCGGACGCGCTGGCGCTGATGAGGGCGGCGGACGCGGGCGGCCTGTACTTCAAGAGGATAGACGTCTCGGGCATAGTGGTGAGGGCGCACGTGTACGACCACCTGATCTGCGAGGGCACGACGGAGAACCTCATCGGCAACATGGCCCGAACGAAGAGCCTGCTCGAACAGCTGGACGGGCAGGGGATACAGAGGGGCACGCTAAAGGTGGGGTCCGACAGATATATAGCGTGGCAACCGGCCGAGGAGTGAGCGCGGCAGGTCGGGCGGCGGGAGCCACAGGGGATTTTCAGTACGCGGCCGCGCGTGGGGGCGACGAAAGAAGGAAATGAGAAAATACACGAGCCTGCTGGCGGTAGGGTTTCTGGCCCTCTGCCTGGGCCTTACGATACCGATGCAGATGGCGTCCAGCAAGAACTCAGACCAAGGCGGGTTGGTGCCGGTGAAGCAGCTGGCCCAGTACCAGTCGGAGATGGAGCGCCTGCAGCTGGAGAAGGACGGCGCCATAGAGCAGCTGCGCAACTACGAAGAGCGGATAGCGCAGATAGAAAAGGAAAACTCAGAGGACGACACCATATTGGCGGGCCTCATGGAGGATCTGGATAGATATAAGATGCTGGCGGGCCTGCTGGACGTGTACGGGCCGGGGCTGATGATAACCCTGGACGACCCGCCCGTGCTGCCTGGGGCGGACTACGACAAATACAGCGAGATCATGACCCACTTCGAGCTGCTGCTGGGGCTGGTGAACCGCCTGAAGGAGGCGGGCGCCGAGGCCATAGCGGTCAACGGCCACAGGGTGGTGACGCTGACGGAGATAGTCCTGGCGGGCGACAACGTGAACGTCAACTCGAAGCCCACCGCGCCCCCCTACAAAATTACGGCTATAGGGGACCCTGACACGCTGGAGTCGGCGATAACCATAAAATACGGCATTATCAGCGTTATCAAAGACTACAGCATACAGGTCAACATAGAGAAGAAGGATGAATTGGTCATTAACAGATATAACGGCGTGACGAACTTCAGGTTCGCCCAGCCGGTTTCCGCGGATAGGACCTCCAACGGGTAGGTCGTCTCGGAATCGTGTCGTGAGGGAAAGGGAGAGGCTTCACGGGCGCCGTCGGTCGGGAAAGGGCCGCCGACGGGCGCCGCGAGGGCCTCGGAGGTTCCCGTGAGGGAGTGTCGAGTGAAAGCGCTGCGGATTGTCGCGGTTTTCGCGTTTTGCATTGTCATAGGGTTTTCCGTGGTGGTTCAGGCCAAAAGCACGAAGGGCATGAACCTCTTTGTGTCCAAAAAAACCGCGTCGGACATGGAAAAGTCCATCGAGGGCCTGAAAACAGAGATTGACGGCCTCAACGTGGGGATTGAGGAGGCGAAGGGCAAGCTGATGAGGTACGCCCTGGGAGACGAGGGGTCGGGGAACGCGCTGTACGACTCGGCGTTGTCGGAACTGGCCGCCCTCAGGAACATGACGGCCACCACCGCCGTCAAGGGGCCGGGGATAACCATAACCCTGGACGACTCGCCCGAGGAACTTGCCGACTGGATGGACGTCAACGCGTTCATAGTCCATGACACGGACATCATGCGCATTATCAGCGACCTCAGCAGGAACGGGGCCGAGGCGATTTCCATAAACGGGCACAGGATATACAGCGGCTCGACCATCTACTGCAACGGGTACACGGTGCGCGTGAACGGCGAGCCCGAGGCCAGGCCCTTCATCATCAAGGCCATAGGCGACCCCGCGAACATCTCGGCGGCCATGGTCGGCGCGGGCAGCTACGGCAACATGCTGAAAGACTATTACGGGCTGATATACAGGGTCGAGGTGGAGACTGATCTGGAGCTGCCCTCCAGACCGATAAAGCCCACGACGTTCCGTTACGCCAGGGTCTTGAAGTCGGAAGGAGCGGGGTCATGATAATAGCCATGTTTCTGGGTCTGGCGACAGGAATCACGCTGGGCTTCGTGTTCAATTTCACCTACCCGACCCAGTACGCCTTCTACATAACCATGGGCCTGCTGGCGGCGCTGGACTCCCTGGTGGGCGCGGCCAGAAGCCATATCGAGGGCCGCTACAGCAACCTGGTGTTCATTTCGGGGTTCGTGATAAACGCCATACTGGCAGGCGCCCTGACCTACCTGGGCGACCGACTGGGGGTGCCTCTCTACTACGCGGCCATCCTGGTGTTCGGCGGCAGGCTGTTCGCGAACCTGGCCACGATACGGCACATGCTGATCGAGCGGTATGAGGGCCGGAGGGGGAGGAAACGTGCCCGCAACGGCAAGGACGAGAATTAGCGCGGCGCGTTCTTTCGGATTATGAGTGTCGGCTTCGTATCAGTCTCCTTTTGAGTATTTTTGTAGAACGTGCGTTTTGCGCCAGGGTTTGGAGAATCGATTCGAACCTAGGTGTTTTTTTCGTCGGCTGTTTGCCAAAAGGTCTTAAAGCTTTTCTATCAGTGCGCACGACACTTGTGTCAATTTTCCCTGCCGCTTCACAACTCTATCACAAACGCGTTATAAAATTTGGTAAAGAATAGAATTAAAGGGATGTAGGGCGAAGCGGCCCAAAGCGGCGCCTTCCGGCGGAGCAGTAATACTTGTCCTTTTTTAAATTCCTCCCAAATTATTGGGCGGACGTCGGAAGATAGTATCTAC
>JAIRPE010000131.1 GCA_031257175.1 Eubacteriales Family XIII. Incertae Sedis bacterium
CGTCAGGCTAGGCGCGTGAGCGAGGGAGAAGGGCGCGTACTCCAGTACGTAACCGCCGACCGAGGGAGCAGCAACGACGCATGACGGAAAAAAGACAAGCAAGGAGGTGTGAGCAGGAATGATAGAAGTTACATCGCTAACCAAAACCTACGGTAAGACCGCCGCTTTGACGGGGCTGGACATAAACGTTAAGAAGGGTTCCGTGTACGGGCTGGTGGGCGTCAACGGGTCGGGCAAGACTACCGTCCTCAAGCATATCGCGGGCGTCCTGCGGGCCGACGCGGGGCGCGTTCTTATTGAGGGGGAGGAGGTTTACGAGAATATCGGGCTGAAGTCGCGCATGGCCTTCATCCCCGATGATTTGTATTTTTTCGGGTCTTACACCTTGAAGGAGTCCGCGCGTTTTTACGGCAAGCTGTATCCTGGCTGGGACGCCGGGTTTTACGGGGAGATGCGGGCGCTTTTCGCGTTGGACGATGGCAAGAAGCTCTCGCGTTTCTCGAAGGGGATGCAGAAGCAGGCGGCTTTCGTGCTGTGCATGTCCGCCATGCCTGACTACCTTATACTGGACGAGCCTATAGACGGCCTCGACCCCATGGTGCGGCAACTGGTGCGGCAACGCCTCGTGGAGGGGGTGGCCGAGCGGGGCATGACTGTTCTGGTCTCCTCCCACAACCTTCGGGAAATGGAGGGGATATGCGATTCCATCGGCATACTCTCCAAGGGGCGCATGCTTATAGAACGCGACTTGGACGAGCTTAAGACCGACATACACAAGGTTCAGGCGGCCTTCGGGCCCGACGTCCCCGTCGAGGGGCGCTACGACGGGCTGAACGTGCTGCGGGCGGAGCGGCGCGGGGCTGTTGACCTGCTCATCGTGCGGGATTCCAGGGAGACCGTGGAACGGGTCGTCGGCGCGCGGTCGCCGCTGGTGTTCGACCTTCTCCCCCTTTCGCTGGAGGAGATATTCATTTTTGAGATGGGAGGTGACGGCCATGAAACTGAAAGCGTCTTGTTTTAGCCCTTCCCCCGCGCTTATGTGGGAGAATCTGCGGAGGTTCTGGACTATTCCCGCCTTCAGCTTTCTGCTTTACCTCGTTTTCTGCATCATGCCCACGCTCATGGCGCCGCAGGGGATAGGGATGAGGAACTCCTATTTGGAATCCTTCCTTGACCATCAAAATTTCCTGGCGATGAGCCAATATTGCGTGTTCCCTGCCATCACGGCCATAGTCCTGTTCAGATACCTACATTCCACGGCGTCGGCGACGACCCTGCACGCCATGCCTTTCAGCAGGATGAAGCTGTTTTCCAGCAATGTCGTCTCAGGGCTGGCCATGCTGTGGGCGCCGGTCGTTCTGACGGGGCTGCTTATCCTGGCGGTTAGGCCCGACTATCCCGCCGATCTGCTGGGGCATCCGGGAATGATCCTGCCCGAGTCTGACGAGTTGGCTCATCGGGGCGGCTGGCAGATCATGTCCGTCCGGCACGTGCTTAACTGGCTTGGCGGCGCCATGCTCTTGTTGCTGTTCGTGTTCGCCCTCTGCGTTCTGGCGGGGATGGTGACGGGGAACATCCCCATGCACCTCATCTCATGCGGCTTCCTGGCCGTGCTGGCGCCTGCGGCGGCGGCTCTGTGCGTGACTTACGCGGACAAATTCCTGTTCGGCTTCAACAACGGCGCCGAGCTTTATAGCGCGATAACGTTCCTTTCCCCGTTGCTGGCCTTCCCCCTGGAAAACGGCGCGCCAGGGTGGGCGGCCGCGGCCATATATCTGGCGCTGGCCTTGGCGGCGCTGGCCCTGGCGGCTTGGTTCTACGCCCGCCGCGCCCTGGAGCGGGCGGGGGATTCCTTCGTGTTCGCCTTCATGGGGGTTCTGATATGCTATTTCAGCGCCTACGCGGGAATGACGGGCATGGGCATGTATTTCGAGGGCATGTTCGGTTCAGCCAAGTACCTGCTGGGCCTCGCCATAGGCGCGGCGCTGTTCTTCCTCGTGGCCCGCATGATGGTCAAGAAAAGCCCGCGCGTCTGGGAAAAGCGGACTTTCGCGCTGCTGGGCGTTTACGCCGTCTTGGCGGCGCTGTTCGTGGGAAGCTTCAGGCTGGACTTCCTGGGCTACGAGAAGCGGCTCCCGCAGGAGGGGGCCGTGGAGTCCGCGAGTGTCATCGTGCCCTTGTACAACACGTTCAGAAGCGAGCGCTTCGACCTGACGTTTGACTTTTGGTATCAATTGCCGTCCCGCTACTATGAGGGCCTTTCCAGAAGAGACGGCATGTATTTCCGTGACCCCGCCAATATCGCCGCCGTTCGGGGCTTGCACGGGTTTATCGTTTCCGAGCGGGAGGCCCTGCGGCCTGAGCCGTCCAGACTGTTCCCGAAGGCCCGTCCTGCTGAATGGCGGGAGAAGGAGACCATGGGGTATTTCTGGTCCGGTATTTCCGGAATGATGCGGCTCAACTACGCCATGAAGGGCGGCGGCGCCCTCACAAGGGATTACGAGGGGATTCCCAAGGGTTTTCTCCTGTCCAGCGCGGATTTCCGCCGTTTGGTCGAGTCGGAGGAGTTCAAGGAGACGTACAGCCTGAAGAACCCCGCGCTGGGGCGGCCGATACGGGCTACGGTCAGCTCCTGGTTCGGCGTCCTGGCGGCGCAACGGGTCAAGGAGTCGGACCTCGCCGATGATCGCGCCGAGGTGTGGGGCGGCGCGACTTTCGACGATTTCAGCGCGGCGCAGCTAGCCTCTCTCATAGACGCGGTTCAGGCGGATTTATCGGCGGAAAGCTACGAGCGGATAACGGGGGACGCGCACCAGCTATATAACGTGGTTCTTGAGTTCGAGAAACCTTATGATGGGGATACGGAGGGTTTCCCCTCGGAGATTCGGCCCTACCCTTACGACGTCTCCGCGAACGGTAATCCTCCGACCACCGTCAGGCTCACCGTCAATCTGGGCATACCCTCGTATTTTTCACGCACGGAGGCGTGGTTGCGCGGCAACGGCCTTTATGAGCCGCTCAACGCCTGGCTCGAGGGCGTGGAAGAGGTTCTGATCACCCGCTGGACGAGCGGCGGGGCGGGGGGCGATGGCGGCGGGGCTGAGACGCAGTCTTTCGGCTCCATGGCGGGGCTGTTCGGCACGGCGACGGAGACGCGGGCTTTTTCGGACGGGATCTTCGTGGAGCCGCTGAAGCCCGTGAGCGTGACTGACCCCGAGAAAATCCTGAATGTAATTCGGAACGCGGAGACTCAGGCGAAAAACCCGGGCGAGTATTGGGAATGCGCCCTGGTCTTGGGCTCGTCGCAAGGCTCCGCGCTCGAAGGAGACCTGCCAAGTTGGGCGAAACCCTTCGCGGTGGAGCAGGCGCTCGTATACTTTTTCCTGAACGCCGGCAATCCCGCCCTGGAGGCGCTGGGGCTGGAGTGAGGCCGCTCGGGGAAGGGGCCGGCGTTGGGTTGAAACAAGGGGTTCGGTCTTGGCTTGTCCAGGAGCGGGCCTCTTGGCGCGTTTTATGAGCATATGAAATTCCAAAGGACGTCTTTCGCGCTCTCTACCGCCACGAGAACCACGCCGCTCAAGGTGACGACGAGAAGGCCGATTAAAGAGATGATGGCGCAACCTCCGACCGCGCTCCAGCTCGATTCCTGAAACAGGTCGATAACGCCCACGATTACTCCCAGGCCGAAGATGATAAATCCCGCCAAGGCGGTCAAACCTCCTAAAAAGCGCAACACGCAGTTCAGAAACGCGACCAGCAAATAAACGGGGAAGAGTATTATTTTGGCTAAAACTCTCAGGATGCCGCCGACGGGGCCCGTGTTTCGGCGCGGGCGAACCCTGTCTCCGCAGCCAGCGCCCATGTCGGCGCTATACCCCGCTTCTTGGCGTTCGTCGTAATCCTGGCACGTATTTTGATATCCCGGGGTTTGCCCCCGCGCGTCATAGGCTTTCCGCTTATCGTCGTCCGACAATGTTTGGTACGCGTCGTCAACTATTCTGAAAAAAGCGGTGGCGTTGGCCGCATCGTTGACGTCGGGATGGTACCGTTTTGAAAGCGAGCGGTACGCCTTTTTGATTTCTTCCTTCGTGGCGTCCCGCTCGACGCCTAGCGCTTCATAGTAGTCTATGTTCATCTTTTGCCTCGCGTTCTAGATATTTTTGGCTGTCAAAATTATATATCATATTGGCGAAAATGTCTACTTTATTGGGAGAAAATAGCCGCGCCACGTGAAAATCGCATTGATTAAACGGAAATTTACAGGCTATACGGGAGCATGAAGCGGAAAAGGAGAAAGGCCGCGGGGTTATGCTCTCTGGACGAAGCCAAAAAAGATTTAGGGCTTGACGATGGGCCATGATGCGCGGTTGAGTGAGAAGCCGTCAAGGCTTTGGAAAAAATCGACCGCTACCACTCCGACCTTATTATCTCATAGATTGAAAAACCTTGAAGGGTCGTTCAAACTCCCGCGCTCATGGCAAGGCCCTGGCGGGCGGCAAAAGGGAATATTGGCGTTGTCGGGCAGGCTCTTACAGTATGATAGCTGATATACATCACGCTATTGTGACGACAGAAATCACAAGCGCCGCCCGCCGTCGCGGCGTTCATGATGACGGGATTTGGCCGTACCGCTCCAATTCCTCCCTGGGGATGGGCCGCGCCGCGTCCCCGCCTAGGGTCAGCGCCAGGTAGTAGGTTCGGGCGACGCTTTCTAGGTGTTTGGCTTTGAGCAGGGTTTCTTCCACGCTCGCGCCCACGACCAGGGCGCCGTGGTTTTTCAGTAGGCAGACGTCCGACCCGTCCAGCGCCTCGGCCGCCGCTTTTGCCAATTCTTCGGTGCCCGGCCTGAAAAGCCCCACGACCGCCACGTCTATTCCGTAAAATACCGCCTCGAAGGTGACGGGCTCTATGGTTCTGCCCAAAACCGCGAGGGCCGTGGCGTAGGGGGAATGGGTGTGCGCCACCGCCGCAACGTCTTTTCGGCGCAGATACGCCTCTATGTGCATCCTGCTCTCGCTGGAGGGCTTGCCGCGCTTTCCGGGTTCCGCCAGGCCGCCTCTCAGGTCTAACAGCGGCACGTCCTCGAGGGTCAGGCTCTCTCTGGCAAGCCCCGAGGGGGTGATGGCCACAAGGCCGCTCTCCCTGTCTATGGCGCTGAAGTTCCCCGTGCCATGAACGCAAAGGCCGCTTATCTCTGCGGCCACGGCGGCCTCCAGCACTTCTCTTTTCAGGTTTCCAAGCAATTTATCCGCCTCCTTGCCACGGGCGCGTCGGTTCGTGGGGCGCGTCCGGGCCGCCCTGTCGGCGGGGGCGGCGGGCGCCTGTTTTGCGGGCGTTTATTCCGTATTTACATTATCGTTTTTTTGCGGGGGTTTTTCAAGAGGGGCGTCCTCCTTGCGGGCGGGGGGGCGCTGAAACCCCTTCGGCGAGGATTTTTTCTGTCGGGCAGGGCGGCGGGGCTCCGCCCCCTGGCCCTAAAACCGATAGAAACGGCAGAGATGGCGGCCTGTCCACGCCGCGCGCGTGACGGGCAGGTTGTGGTCGGCCCAGGCTATTTTCAGGCTGGATTCGGGAATGCGCCCCGCCAGCAGCCTGCCTGTGGCCCTGTAGGGGGAGCGCAGGCCGTAGAGCAGCAGGGTCGGCGCCTTTATTTCCTCGAAGGGGGCGTTCTCGAAGAAGACGCGGCCCCGACGGAAGGCTTCCTCCAGGCCGCCTTCGAGGAACAGCCATTTGAACCGTTCTCTGGAGCCGTCGGCGGCTTTCCCGCTCACGGTGGCCCGCAAGGAGCGGCCATAGTCCGCGAGGGACTGCCGGAAGGCTTCCTCCGCTTGAGCCTCGGACATCCTTCCTCCCTCTCCCGAGGGCGGGGCGGCGAAGCGGTCGAAACTCCGCTCGGAAAAAATCGGCGCGTCCACCAGCGCCAGGCGCTCCACCATCTCAGGGCGGGTCAGGGCCGCGTAGAGGGCCAGGGCGCCGCCGAAGCTGTAGCCCGCCAGGGAGACGCGGGGAAGCTCCAGCGCGGCCATCAGCTCGCGCAGATCCCCGAAAAGCGTCTCCAGGCCGAAGGGGCCGTCCGTAGCCTCGCTTTGGCCGTGCCCTCGCAGATCGTAGAGGATGACCCTCCTTTTTTCGGCTAGTTTGGGCGCTATTATGTGATACCAAAGAGCCAGGCTGGTGAACAGCCCGTGTATCATGATGAGCGGGCGGGGGCCGTTCGGGTTCATGTCTATCAGATGCACGGATTTGCCCGCTATCTCGCGAAACGGCGAAGCCATCCTACTTCCCCGCCGCTATCACGTCCGCCACGTCGCCTACCCTGAGGCGTATCAGCTTGCGTATGGGTTTTTTGGAAAGCCAGGCCATGAAATCCACGCGCTCGCCGAAGCGCGCGTTGACCCGCTCCGAGAAGGCTATTATCTTTATGCTGTCCATCTCCAAATCGCGGACGAACTCGCTGTCGGGCGTGACGCCTATTATATCCACCACGTCCTGGCCCATTATCTCGCCCAGTATGGATTTAAGCTCCTCGAACACCTGTCGGGCGTCCAGCCTGCCGACGCCCGAAGCGCCGCCCGTGCCCCATGCAGTAGCCATTTGGATTGTCCTCCCCTACTCCGCGCTTTCCTGTTCCGTCCAACCTATTATGTAACCCTCAGGCAGATGCATAGTCCTCACGGTGGCGCCTGTCTCGGCTCCGCCCGCGTCCTCGGCCTGTCTCGCGCGTCTCACGGTCAGCCGTTCCCCGTCAGCGGCGACCACCTCATACCTTTTACCGTTGCCTCGCAGGCCGTCCCCCACCATCTTTGAGCAGGCTTCTTTGGCAGTCCAGAAACGGATGGGCCCTTCCAAGGCGTCCTGGCTCTTCAAAAGCTCCCGCTCTGCCTCGGTGAAGGCGGCCTCCATGAAGCCTGCGTCTTTTTCCTCTATGCGCTCCACGTCCACGCCTGTGGGCGCGAAAGCCGCAGTGGCCACCCCCACTCGGCCTTTATGGGCCAAGGACACGTGGACGCCCGCCAGCGCCTCTTCGGCCCGACCCGGGCCCCAGACGCTCGGTTTTCCCTGGTCGTCATAGCGCACGTAAATCTCCACGGGGTATATCATTTCTTCCCCTCCCCGCGCCGCCAGGCGGCGGACGGCGTCCTTGAGGGCGACGCGCCCCGTCAGAAGCTCCCTTTTCCCCGCGCCCGATTTCAGGGAATCGCGCTTCTCCCTGTCGTCGGCGTTAAGATAGCGTTTTTCCAGCAGACCCACTATGGCCTCAGAATTGTCGTTCTCGAAGAGGAACAGTCCCGGCACGGGTTCCTTGGCCAATACGCGGATATGGGGCTTCAGCAGTATATCCCAGACCTCGGGTATGTTGCCGAAGCGGTGGCAGACGAAGCCCCGCGCCACGGACCACACCCGGCCGCCCCGTTTCAACACCATGTCGCCCGACAGTAGCTTGTCCGTCAGGCGGGTGACTATCAATGTCAGCTCGAATTCCCCCTCCTGATCCGCCACGTCATAGTAGAAGGTCAGGTCTTTCAGCGTGACGGGGAAGGAGATGGTGTCCACGGTCTGGGTCAGGTGGAGGAATGTGCCCAGCTGCTGGCCCATGGAATCCAGCAACGAGCCTTTTCCCGCCTTCTTCTCGCACCCGCAGATCATGCCTCGCTCTCCCACGCGGATCGTCTTAGTGCAAGTCTGATACTGGGGCCCATGGAAGGAGTAACGGTCGTAATACTTCCAGGCGGGCCAAGGCTCCATGATGGGGGGGCCCACGTCGATGGGCCCTTCCAGCTCAGGCGGCGGCTTGGGCCTCTCGTCGGCGAAGGTGACATCCGCCCTGACGTACCCCTCTACTTCCAGATTCAGCACGTCTGGGGACTTCCATCTGCCCTTCACGGGCTGGTCGAAGGGCTTCTCCAGGCTTATCCAGTGCATGGCCGCCATGTTGCCTATGGACGTCAGGATGCGTCCCGGCGCGTGCCGCGCCGCCATTTCCGTAAGAAGTTCTATGGTCATGGTGAAAGGCACCACCAGGTTCAGGTCGTCACGGCACTCCCAGCCGTCGGGCTGACGCACGATGGAATGGTCCACCAAGTATGGATGGTCGTCGAAGCTCAGGGTCATGCGATCCACAAAGGAGTCGCCCGCCTTAGGCCGCGCCTCTCCCGACGCGGCGGCCAAAGCCGCCGCGACCGCGGGGTCTGCCGCCCCCGACGCGGTCGCCGCCCTTGCGGGAGCCGCCTGGGGCGCGAGCCCGCCCGCCTCGGGCGCGGGCCCCGCCGCCCTCGGGGCGGCGCCCATGGCGCCCTTGTATAAGTTCAGAAGCTCGTCCTGAACGAAGGCCGCGTCGCGCAGATTCCCTGCGGCCGCCTGGAGTATAGGGTCGCCTGCCGCGTCTGCGGCGGGGCTGAAGGAGAAGGGCGAAGCGCCGTCGCCGTAGCGTTCCTTCACGGCGTTTGTCAGGCTGGACAGGGAACGCAGTATGGGCGGGGGGGATTGGGGCAGCTTGATGACGCTGTGGGCCACCCTGTAAGGCACGCTGACGCCCATGAAGGCGGCATCCACCTCCCTGCCTGAGACGAAAAGGGCCGCCAGCACGCGCCTTAGCTGGTCTGCCGCGCCGCGCTCCGACTGGGCGGTGGAGATGGTGACGAAGTCCCTGCCTTTCAGGGTGTCGTCCACGAAGTTGGTCAGAACGCCGCTGCCCAGTTGTATGAACATGCGGGCGCCCTGCTCCTCGTAAAGCTTCTCCACGAGCTGGCGGAAACGCACGGGCCGCAGCAAGTGGCTGGCCGCCAGTTCCATGTACTCCTTCTTGGTCGTCGGCACCTGTTCCAAGGAAGTTGACGACCAGACGGGCGCGCGCCCTTCCTTGACCTCGACCCGTTCCAGGAAGCTTTGGGAGCCTTTCAGCCAGTCGGCCACTATGGGCGTGTGGTAGGGCGGCATTTCAACCTGGGTGTAGAAGATATGCCGCTCGTCCAGCCGTTTGGCGAAAGCGTCCGTCACTGCCCGCTCGCCGCAAAGCATCGTCTGGCTGGGGCAGTTGTCATTGGACATGTAAAGCCCCGGGGTCTCGGCGCACCACTGCTCCACGGTCTCCAAAGGCACGCCGCCGACGAGAAGCGCGGGATAGGGCTTGGCGGCTTCCGAGGATTTTATCATGTCGTTGAGGGTTTTCCAGTCGTCGCTGTAGGTCATGCCCGCCAGGGTGATGGCGCCCCACTCGCCCATGCTGTGGCCCGTGTAAATGTCCGCGTCCACGCCCAGACGACGCAGGGCGTGGAGCGCCAGGGCCTCCATGAAGAACATCTCCCAGATGATGGCGTCGGGGCTGCTCGCCTCGCACTGCTCCGCCACCAGGTCGGCGCGGTAGGGCAAGTCGAAGCATTCGCTTATGCTGTCGCTCTCAGGCGCCTCCCCGAACATGTAGGCAGGCGCGCCCGGAACCATATAGACTATCTTGCCCCCCTCCTTTAGGAAGGGCTTGTTGGAAAACCAGACGTCCAGACGGGAATGCCAAGGCTCGCCGCGCTCTATTATGGATACCGCCTTTTCTATGCGTTCCTCCGTGGCGTCGAAAACCACCACGCGCCAGTCCCCGCCCGTATGGGTGTAATCCCCCGACCGCAGCTTCTGCACCAGGGCCTCCCCGTCGGGAGCCGAGGCCATGATGGCGCGTCCCAGGTATGGTTTGGGTTTTTTGGACAATCGTGGCAGGGCGTAGGGCCTGACGCAGGGGCTGCCGTCGTCCAGGATGGAGCCGTCCCTCTCCGAGACCTCAGGCGCTGCGGCTGTCTGTGGGACGCCGCCCGTCAGGGCGTGCCCTTCGGGCCCCCAGGCCGTCAGTATGGCGTGGGAGTTTATGCCGCCGAAGCCGAAGGCGTTGACTCCGGCCACTAAGGGCAAGTCGTCCCCCTCCCAGGGTATTGCCGCCTGGGGCGGCGTGAAGCGCGACCCTGCCAGGGCCGGGGACGGGTTCTCGCAGTTCAGCGTGGGTGGTATCACTTTGTTGTAGAGGGACAATGCCGTCTTGATGACGCCTATCATGCCGGCCGCAGGCATGGTGTGGCCTATATTGGACTTGATTGAGCCCAGGTAGGCCCGCCGCTTGGAATCATCCCCGAAGAAGGTTTTCAGGGTGGCGATTTCCACCGGGTCGCCCACAGGGGTCGCCGTCCCGTGGGCCTCTATGTAGGAAACCAGGTCGGGGTCTACGCCCGAGGCCGCCCATGCCTGCTCCAGAACGCGTATCTGGCCTTTGGAGGTCGTGACCATCACGTGGGTGCCCGCGCCGTCGCTGGCCACGGCCGTGTCCTTGATGACGGCGTAGATGCGGTCGTCGTCGGCCAAGGCGCGGCCCAGGGTCTTAAGCACGAGGAAGCCTTGGCCGTGGCCCACCAAAAGGCCGTCCGCCTCGGCCGAGAAGGGGGCTATGCGCTGTTTGCGGGACATGGCGCCCAGCATGTCGAAGGCGCCCCAGAACATGGCGCTGTGGGACATGTGCATTCCGCCCACCAGAGCTATGTCGCTGCGCCCGCTGCGCAGCAGCTCCACTGAGTGGTTGATGGCCACTATGCCGCTGGCGCAGGCCGCGTCCACGGTGTAGGCGGGGCCTTGGAGGTCGAACTTGTTGGCTACCAGGGAGGCCACCAGGTTAGGCATGGTGCCTATTATCATGTCCGCCTGGTAACGCCCCTGGGCCACCTGGAACTCCTTGCGTATGCGGTTCAGGTCAGCCTCGGTGAGGTGGGGCAGCGCGGCCGACAGCAACTCCACGAACTGTTGGGAACTGCGTATTATCTCGGCGCTGCGCAGGGGTATGTTGCCCGAGAAGTTCCCCTTGCCGATGATGATGCTGCCCTTGGACAGGCGGACGCCCTTGTCGAACACGCCCGCGTCCGCCAGCGCCCACTCCGCGCCCGCCAGCGCCATGAGCTGGTCAGGGTCCACCCCGTCCGCCGCGATGGGCAGTATGCCGTAGCGCAGGGGGTCTACCTTAAAGGGTTTGCAGAAGCCCCCCTTTTTGCAATAGAAACGGTCTATCCCGTTGGGTTTCCCCTCGAAGTGGTAGGACTCCAAGACTTCGGGCGGCGCGTCGGTGATGAAGTCGCCGCCTCCCGCTATGGAATCCCAAAATTCACTGACGTCCTCCCCTGCGGGCGTGTAAACGGATATGCCCACGATGGCTATATCCCTGTTCACGTCGTACGTCAGTTTGTTGTGCGATATTCTATCCATGACCCCTCGCCTTTTCAGAGGTTCCCAAAACCAGCCGCCCGACGGGGCGGCGAAGCCTTTCGGAAGTCCCCTCTATACCAATATGCCAATGCCGGCAACGAACTCGCGGCCCCGCCGAAAGCGCTCCGCCACGGCGTGGCGGCACGGGTTGCGGCAGGGGGAGACGCGAACCGCGGAAGCGTCGGCCGGTCAGGCCCGCGCCGCTACGGCGCGGCGACGTGGCCAACGTTTTCCTACATTATATATAATATATACTTTTTTAAACTCCGCCCAAAATCATCGGGCGGGCGTCGGAGGACAGCATCCGCCAATCCGCCCTCAAGGAGCATTTTGAGCGCGGATTGGCATTAACCCGCCTATCCTAAGGCGGAGGCTATGAAGCGTTCCACGTCGGCGTCGTTGCCGCCCAGCACAAGCACGTTGGAGTCGTCCCCGTAAAGAATCTCATCGGCGAAGAACTCCCCGCCTTCTTTGAGGGGCAGGAAGGCCACGCCGCGCCTGCGGAACTCCTTCTCCAGGCTCTCGTTGACCATGCCCGCGCCCTTCCAGGGGCCCCAGCCGAAGGCCACCACGCGCAGATTGCGGCCCGTGCCGCTCAAAGCGCGGGCGATGCCGTCCATCACGCTGTTGCCTGCGGCGTAGTCCACCTGGCCCGCGTTGCCGAAGGCGGAGGCCATGCTGCTGAACATCACCAGCAGTTTCAGCTCGGGCAGGACGTCAAAGACCACGGACAGGGGCTCGGTCTTGGTGCCGAACACGCGGCCGAAGGAAGCGGCCTCTTTGTCGCGGAAGCGTTTGTCCTCCAGGACGCCCGCCGCGTGAATCAAGCCGTCCACGCGCCCGTACTCCTTCTTGATCTGCTCCAAGGCGTCGCGCAGGGCCTTGGCGTCGCGCACGTTCACGCTACGGTATTCGGCCTTGCCGCCATTGTCCTCTATGAGTTTGACCGCGGCGGCTATCTGCTTGGCTTTGAAGATGGCTCGCGCCTTGTCCTCCACCTCGCGGGGCTTTTTAGGGCCCTCATGCTCGATGATGTGAGAACGTATGTCGCTGACGCTTTCCAGCTCCGCGTAGGCCGGGTCCGGCTCCTCCGCCTCGGTGCGCCCGAAGAGGACGTAGCGGGCAGGCAGGGTCTGAGCCAGCCGCGAGACCAGATGGGGCGTTATGCCCTGGGCGCCGCCGCTGACCACTATGACCGCGTCCTCGCCCAGCTCCAGAAGCTCCTTGACGGGCTGGGCGACGGGCCTTGCGTCGGCCTCGCCCTCCTTGGCCAGACGGGCTATCCTGGGAAGCAACAGGAACCTTTCCCCTTCCTTGTAAAATACCTCCGGGAACGGGTCCACGTTGGCCAACTCGTCCACTATCAGCCCAGGGGCGGCTTCCAGGCCAAGCTTCGTCTGGAAGCTGATCGCCAGGAAGCGTTTGCCGGGGTACTCGTGGTGCATGGTCTTGATAAACCCCGTGAACCCTTCGGGCAGGCCGTCGGCGAAACCGCCCGAGCTGAGGGCGGCGCCTTCGGCGTCCCCCACGGCGCAGACCCACTCGATTTTCTTCATGTCCGCCGTCTTAAGCAGGGCGAAAAGGTCAGTGGCGGCCAGACGCTCCTTGGCGTCACTCAGGTTCACAAGCGCCAAGCCGTCGCAGTCGCTTATGTCGTCGCCTGCCTTGACGATCCTGGCCTTGGCCCCGCGCCGCTCAAGCTCCGCCGCCAGGGCTTCGGCCAGGCCGTTCCCCCCTCTTATGGCGAAAAGCTTGCCTTTGATAAGGTCGTCGTCGGGCTCTTCCAAGGGACGGGGCTTCGCTTCGAGAATCATGCGCACTATGCCCGTGTCTCCATCGTTCCCGCTTTCCGCAGGCTTGGCTTGAGGCTCTTCGGCCTCGCCGTCCTCCACGCCGGCCGCCAGGGTGGCTCCAGCGAAGCCTTCCGACGCGTCGCTCTTGACCGTCGTGCCCTCAGCCACGGCGCGTCCCATCTCCTCTATCCAATCCGCCAGGTCGCGGAAGGTCTTTACGGAAATCATGCGCTCAAAGAAGGCGTCCATGTCCGCCTCGTCCGCGTTGGGGAAGGCTATGCGTTCGCGCAGCGCGCCTACGATCTCCATCTTCTTGATGGAGTCTATGCTCAAATCGGCCTCCAGTTCCATGTCTGACTCCAGCATGTCCACAGGGTAGCCCGTTTTCTCGCTGACTGCGGAGAATATCAACGCCTGCACCTGCTCCGACGTCAGTTCCGTTATGGAGGGCAGCACGCTTTGGGCGTCGGCGTCCTCCATAGGGGCCTCCAAGGCGGGAGCCGCCTCATAGACGGCCATCGGCTGGACGTAAGCCTGAGCCTGGGGCTCCCCCATGGGCCCTGCGGCGAGCGGGGCGCGGGGCGCGCGGGCGGCCACGTTCGGGTTGCCCAGATAGCCCAGCATCACGTCGCGCTGATCCATTATCATGGCGTTCAGGTTGCCCAGATAGGCCATCATCACGTTCTCGGGGCTGACGTCGCCTGAACCCCGCCGCCCCGGCATGTCAAGGACTATCTCCGACCGAGCCAGTCCCGCGTGCGCGGGAAGGGGGCCGTTTTCGGGGACGGCCCTCTCGCCGTCTATGTTCCACACTATGCCTGTCTTTCTGTTCGCTTCGGTATTGTCAATATCCAGGGGCTTCGCGTCGCGGCCCTCAAAAAGTTTCTCCATCTCCAGTTCCCTTCCTGTCGCAACATATGCCGCCAAGGCGCGCAGAAAGACCGTCAGCCCGTCGGCTCCACGCTGCTCGGTCTGAATGGCGGCGATTTCCTCGCCCTTCAGAATCTGAGACGTGAGACCGACCAATGTGGACCCCGGCCCCGCCTCGATGAACACGCGGGCGCCGTCATGGTACATGGCCCTCAGCTCCTCCTCGAAACGCACCGGGCTTACCAAGTGCTTTGCCAGCCGTTCGCGCACCGCTTCAGGATCGGAGGGATAAATTTCAGCCGTGGTGTTGGACCACACCGGCATTTTCGGGGAGCCCACACGCGTCTTTGACAGCGTTCGGGCAAAGCTTTTATCCGCCCCGTCCAGCAGCGGGCTGTGGAAGGCGCAGGCCACGTTCAGCTCGCTGTAGGCGATGTTCTGTTCATCCAATTTTTTCAAAAAGGCTTCCATCTCCGCGCTGGCCCCCGCTATGACGGTCTGCTTGGGCGCGTTGAGATTTACGGCCCAGACCTTGCTTTCGTCGGCCAACAGGCCCGCCAGGGTCTTGGCGTCGCCGCGCGCCGCCGCCATGCGGCCGGGGTCCTCCCCCACGGCGCCGAGGATGGCCTCGGCCCGCGCGCGGCTTATTTCAGCCAGTTCTTCCGTAGGCAACGCCCCCGCGAAGGCGAGCGCGGGCAGTTCCCCGTAGCTGTGCCCCGCCACCAGGTCCGGCTTCACGCCGAAGGAGCCGAGAAGCTCCGCTATGGCCGTGGACACGAAACCCAGCAGGGGCTGGGCGTTGCGCGTGTCGGTGACAGCGGCGTTCCGCGCCTTCTTGCCTTCCTCCGAAAACACGGAAGGGGCGAAGAGCAGCTTCTCGTACTCGGGATAGCGGCCCAGCAGGCGCCGCGTCTGGGGGAACAGCACGAACAAGTCCGCCGCCATGTTCACCCGCTGGCTGCCCTGGCCCGAGAACAGGAAGGCCACCTTGCCCTCCAGGGGCTTCAGCTTGGCCAGGTTCTCATGGGATCGCCCTTTTTGGGCGTCCTCCATACGCGCCAGCAGTTCCTCCGCGGACCCCGCCACGACTGCGTATTGTATGGGGGCCGCAGGCTTGGCCGAAGCCTCCCCTTCGGCGGGGGCGGCGCCGTAGATCGCCAGGCTCAGGGCTATGTCGCGGAGGCGCAGCTTATTGTTCACGGCGCACAGCGCCTTTATCCTGTCCATCAGCGCGAAGGCGTCCTCTTCCTTCTCGCCTCGGAACACGAACAGTTCCGCAGGCCACGCCCGAAGCGCCACGGGGGGCGTGTCGCAAGAGGCGTCCCGCGCCCCTTCCTTGCGCCAGCCCGCGCGGTAGTTCTCAACCAGGGCGTGGAAGTTGGTGCCGCCGAAGCCGAAACCGCTCACGCCGGCCAGGCGCCTTTGCTCCATCCACAGCCCCGGCTTTTCCGTGCGGAAGAAAAAGGGGCTGCCGGGGGTGTAGGCTTCGTTGGGCCGCTTTATGTGCAAAGTGGGCGGCAAAAGTCCGTGCCGCACGCTCAACACGGCCTTTATCAGGCTCGCCACGCCCGCCGCGCACTTCGTGTGCCCTATCTGCGTCTTGACGGAGCCCAACTGGGCGCGGGCCGGGCCGGCCCCCGCGTCCAGGAACAGGTCGGTGAGCGCGGACAGCTCGGTGCGGTCGCCCATGGCGGTGCCCGTGCCGTGGGCCTCTATCATCCCCACGTCCGCGGGGTCTATGCCCGTGTTCTCGTAGGCGCGGTCCAGCGCCTCGCGCTGGCCGTTCTTGCTGGGCGCGGTCAGGCCCAGGTTCTTTCCGTCGCTGCTGCCGCCCACGCCCTTTATGACGGCGTATATCCTGTTGCCGTCCCTCTCGGCGTCGCCCAGACGTTTCAGCACCATGACGCCCACGCCCTCTCCCAAGGCTATGCCGTCGGCCTCGGCGTCGAAGGTGGAGCAATAGCCCTTGCGCGAAAGGGCGTGGGTGCTGGAAAACATCAGGAAGTCGTTGATGCCGTTGTGCAGGTCGGCGCCGCCCAATATCACCATATCCGATTTGCCCGCGGCCAGCTCCATCATGGCCACGTCCAACGCCGCCAAGGAAGAGGCGCAGGCCGCGTCCACGGTATAGTTGCGGCCGCCTGTGTTAAGCCTGTTGGAGATGCGGCCCGCTATGACGTTGGACAGGACGCCAGGGAAAGAATCCTCCGTGAGTTTCGGCAGGGCGTCGGCCGTGTTGCCCGGCATCTCGCCGAACATGTGCATCAGCCCCGCCCTGGAGCCGTAGGCCGTGGTCAGGTCTCCCGCGCCCTGGGCGCCGAATATGACCGAGGTCTCGCTCAGGTCCACGGCGTTCAGGTCGGTATAGCCCGCGTCCTCCAGAGCCCTTTTGGCCATGAGCAGGCTCAGAAGCTGGACGGGTTCTATGGACGCAAGGGACTGGGGCGTTATGCCGAATTCCAGGGCGTTGAAATCCACGGGGCTTATGAAGCCGCCCCACTTGGATACCACGTGATCCGTGTCCCTGGCGTCGGGGTCGTAGAACAAGTCCGCGGGCCAACGGTCGGGCGACACCTCGGTTATGCTGTCGCGGCCCATGATAATGTTGCGCCAATACTCGTCCAAATCGTCGGCGGCGGGGAAAACTCCCGCCATGCCCACCACGGCCACGTCTATGTCGGGACGGTAGCCCGAAGCCGCAGTTTTCGCGCCCTTCTTGGCACCCCGTTCGGGGCCGCGTTCGGACAGCCTCTTGGCGGCTTCCCGGACTAATTCCCCGCTTTTTATTATCATGGCCTCGTGCAGCGCCGCCATTTTCAGGGGCTTGTCCAGGAGGGCCGTGACGGCGCCCGTCATGTACAGTCCGTCCTTCAGCCGTTCCTCTTTGGCGACGGGCACGATTTCGTCCTCTATGCGCGTCACGCCCTTGGAGGCTATGCGCAGGCGGCCCAGGTTCAAGTCCTCCAGCTTGAGAAGCACGGCGGCGGTCTCCATGCCCTCCTTTTCCATCCGCTCCTTCTCCGAGAGGAAAAACTCGGTGAAGGCCGAGGGCACGGCGCGGGTCTCCTGGCCCGCACCTGATTTCAGCAGCAGCGTGGTCTTGCTGTTTTCCAGCAGCTCGCGGTACTCGGGCGTTATGGCGCCCGTCTCCACGGCCTCGTCGGTGTAGAGGTAGGCCGTCCCCGCCTGCAGGCCGACTTTCGCGTCCCGCGCCGCCAGGGGCGCGGCCATGACGCGGATGAAGGCCGCCGAGAACTCGTCGCATATGCCGCCCGCGAAAAGCGCGCTCAACTTGGAGGGGTCTTTGGCGGAAATCAGCCGCTCGATCTGCGCCTCCCACAGCACGGTGGAGAACAGGGGGCCGACGTGGCCGCCGCTCTCGCGCCCTTCAAAGATGAAGTTGCAGGCGCCTTCTTTGAGGAACATGTCCAGAATCCCCGGCGAAGGCACATGGAGAAAGGCTTTTATGCCCGCCTGCTCGAACTGCCTGGCCTGGGCGGGGCGCCCCCCCGCTATGACGACGGCGTTGGGCTTGCATTCGATAATGCGCCGCGTCTGGTCCTCGACGACGCTGGGATAGGCGAACCCGAGTATGCCTGCCCCCCAAGGCTTGCCCTCCAGGACTCTGGCGGTCTCTTTCAGCATGGCGGCGGCCGCGTCGCCCGTGGCCATGCTCATGGCCAGGACAGGCAGAGCGCCGTTATCGGCCACTTCAGCCAGGAAAGCGGGCACGTCGCTGATACGGGCCATGGGGCCCTGGACCAGCGGGTACTTGGCGCCCAGGTCGGACGCCATGGGCCCGCCGACGGCCAGGCCGTCCCGCGCGCGGGCCAGCCTGAGGTGGGAAACGACGGCCTTGTCGAAAGCGCGAACCAGGCCCTTGAGATTTCTGTGCCTCCGTGTCAGGTCAGCCGCCAGAATCACGTCCTGCCCCAGGGGCAGAGGCTCTTCGTCGGCATGTCCCGCGCCAAGGCGCTTGTAGCCGTTAAAGCCGTCCCGCATCTGTATCTCGCTGCCGTTCAGGCGGCCCAGCACGGCCTTCTCCTCGGCGGACGCGCCGCACTCAGGCATGAGGGCCAGCTGGGAATCCATAACGACCCCCGCCGCGCCCAGCGCTATGTAGGCGGCGCCCGCCCGCGTGCCCACGCCGCCCTGGACGTACACTGGGACTCCCGCCGCCTCGCAGGCCCCGACGGCGCGTCGGAACAGCAGCAGCGTGGACTCCTCGCCGCAGCGCCCCGCGCCTTCGGCCCCTTTCACTATGACGGCCCGAGGCTTCACGCCGCTAAGGGCGGCCTCGATTTCCTCGGCGCTATGGACCTGCCAGACGCGCGGCACGGTCGGATTGTCTTTTTCAGGCAGCTCGGCGCCCCAAGGGGCGATGACGGCCGTGACGTTTTTGGGCAAAGCCGGCAAAGCGGCGATATCGCTTGTAACGCAAACCGCGAACGACTCCGCTGATTTCGCCAGCGATTTGAGTTCTTTCTCCGCTTTCGCGGGGTCGTGCCCCAGATGCAGCACAGGATAGGCGCCTGCACGCGCGGCCGCAGCCGCAAATGACGCATCGGTGGCCTCGAAAGGCGCAACCATCCACAACCTTTTTTTCATACTGTTTCCTTCCTCATTCCTCTCACTTTCGCGTCAGGCCCGCCCTGCGGCATTCCCAAAGGCAGGGGAACCCGCCGCGGCCCCTTCGCGGGTTGGCGGCGTGGTTTCAGTTGCCAGTCAGTTCAGGAATTACAGTGTGAGTCGCACGCAACACTGTCAGTCGCAAATGGCGCAAGGACGCCCCCGCAACCGCGCCGGCCTGGAAGCTTCCCCCATTGCCCCTTTCAAGACATCCCCCGTGTACCTGCCGTTATTCCGTTTGCAGCGAAGGGAACCTGTTATTGCTCCATCGGCCAAATGTCGCGCCGGAACCGCTTCGGCGAGGATTTTTCCCGTAGGAGCGGGGCTATGCCTCGCTCCTACGCTCACTTCGCCTGCCTGCCGACAGGCAGGTTCGCTTCGCTGTCCGTTTTGCCCTTTTTCCCGACGCTTTAGCGGCGCTGGAAAAATGGACAGCAAAGGTGCCTACCGCGCTGAAGCGCGGGGCAAAAAGGCAACGTGGAGCCGCGCTCCACTCCTACGCTCACTTCATTCGCTTCGCTGTCCGTTTTGCCTGCCGCGCTGAAGCGCGGGGCAAAAAGGCTATGCGGCCCGACGGAAAAAAAGACCGACGAATGCGCGATGTTCAGCCGGTGGAGCAATTGTCGAGCAAGTATTAACTTTTCAGCAACAAGCCGAATCGGGCTTGCCAAGTTATGACACCCTCAGGCGGCAAACTAAATCAGTCTTATCGAGTAAAATTTATATTTCTACGCCCCTCCTGATCCGCCCACGTGATTATGATACAGACGCCTACTTAACACAATGTCAACCTAGATTTTATCAGTCTGAATTATCTTTGTCAATAGATAATTGCAAATTCAATAAAAATCCTTGTACCATATAATACCATAGTACCATATAATACCATAATGCCATCTGAAGGCGCGGGCGGGGCCGCCACTCGAGACGGCCCCGCTTGTTTCGAGATCAGTCTTGTCGCCGACGGCCTGCGGCGCGCGGGTTCGCGGGGCGCAGGCCGTCGGCTCGTCCCTGCGGCGGCCGACCCGGTTGGCCTAGTTGGCAAGCTGTTTTTTCTTTTTGGCCAGGGCGGGGTTCACGGCCTCTATCCTCATGTAATCCGCCATCTCCCGACGCCGCATGAACCAGAATATCTCCTTAATGTCGGCCGCCTTGGGGTAAAAGGCGCATTTGAAGGTGTATACCAGGTACTCCATGCCGCCTGTGAACCCCAGCACCAGGCCCATGCCTATGAGGGTCAGCCGCTCCGCCAGGTTGAGGGTCGGGATGGCCTCCCAGGGGCCCTGGTTCCAGAACTTCTTCAGCTGCCTGAACGTGTAGTCCAAGCCCATCATCTTCTTGGCCGCCCAGGTCGCCCCGCGCTGCAGCTCCGTGGAGGACATGAGCTTGGGGGTGAACACGCAAGTCCAGGAATTGTAGTTGTTGCTGGCGTAATTGTATATGCGCGGCTCCAGCCTGTCGTACAGCCTCGTGCCGGGGTACGGCGTGAGGACGTTGAGGTAGCAGAGCAAAAGCTCGCTCTTGTCCAGGAAGTCCCAGGTTCTCTCGAAAACGCCCACGTCGTCGCTGTCGAAGCCGAAGATGAAGTAGCCGCCGGGCATGATGCCGTGCCTGGCCATGTTCCGTATGCACGCCTCGTAGGTCTCCACGGTGTTGACCTTGGCCTTGTTGACCTCCCGCAGGCTTTCGGGCTGTATGGACTCGAAGCCCACGCTGAAGGCGCGGCAGCCGCTTTTGGCCATCAGCTCCAGTATCTCGTCGTCGGAGGCGGTGTTCACGGTGCCCTGCCCCTCCCAGGTGATGCCCAGGGGGATCAGCGCCGTCAGCAACTCCTTGACGTACTCCCTGTCCACGTAGAGGTTGTCGTCCACGAAATAGTAGTTCTTGCGCCTCATGCCCAAATGCCCGTCGATGTTGTGCTTCTCGTACTCCTTTATCTCCGCCACCACTTGCTCCACGGGCTTTTTCCTGTAGTGCCGCCTGTTGGTATAGGTCAGGCTGCAGAAATCGCAGTCGTAGGGGCAGCCTCGGGTGGCCTGGATGACGAACATGGTGTACCTGTCGTGCTGCACCACGTCCGCCTTGGGGCTGGTCAGCGCCGTCACGGGGGGATAGTCCTTGGCGTCGTACACGGGCTTGAGGCAGCCGTTCTCGAAATCCTCCAGCATGGGGAGCCAGGTGTTCTCCCCCTCGCCTATCATGAGAACGTCGCAGTGCGCCGCGGCCTCCTGGCGGACGACCGAGGCGTGGACCCCGCCCATGACCACGGGCTTGCCCCTGCGGCGGAACTCCCCCGCTATCTCATAGGCGCGGTACGCCTGCTCCGTCAGGACGCTGAGGGCCACTATGTCCACGTCCATGTCGAAGTCAATCTCATCCAGCTCGTCCTCAATATACACGAAACTGTGCCGCTCAGGAGTGAGGGCGGCGAAAACCAAGCCCGACAGCTTGGGGAAAAGGGCCATCTGCTTCCCGGTGAACAAACGGAATAATTTGGAATCGTATATAGTATTCTTGTGCCCTCCGTGGAGTTTTGCCGTGCAGGGGGCAATAAAAGCGATCTTGGCCATAATAAACACCTCCGTTTAAAAACGCCATCTCATTTCAGGGACTTGTTAAAACGCGCCCCCGCCCACGGATGCAGGGTTTTGACAGGTTCCGTAAAATCTAAATATTAATACTCGACCGAACAGGTTTCACTATACCCCTATATGTCAATCCTCAATCGCACGGGTTTCATTCGCACGGGTTTCATTATACCGTTATTTTCCCGATGCTGTCAACAACCGAAATCCAATTTTTTTATTGGATTTGTTGAACCTGAGCCCATAATGTGATATCATTTAGTCCATTGCGGACGAACTGCCCCCTAGCCTGACTCACAGGGTTGTCGCGGTCGCCGCGCCGAAACCGCGTCGGGGGCGCGACGTTTGGTCGGCGGGGCGATGACAAACCTGACTTGTTGTTGCTCCACCGACTAAATGTTGCGCTAAACCCGCTTAGGCGAGGATTTTTTCTGTCGGACAAGGCGGCGGGCCCCGTTGGTATCGGGAGTATCAGCGGGCTCCGCCTTGCTCCTGCGCTCGCTTCGCTGTCCGTTTTTCCGACCGCGCTGAAGCGCGGGGAAAAAAGGCCACGCGGCCCGAAGGGGAAAGGCCGACGAACGGGCGATGTTTAGCCGGCGGAGCAATAAGAATAAGATTAACGGTTATAATACTGCAAGGGATCACCAAAAACTTTCCGCTCGTCGTCGGCCGGGGATTTTTCCGTCAGGCCAGGCGGCAGGCCCGTCGATGCTTGTCAGCATCGCGCGGGTTCTGTCGGCGCGGGGCAAAAATGCGGCGGCGCGCGACGGGAAAAAAGATCGGCCTGTGGCCTGTCGGAGGTTTTGGCGTCCCCTGCGGATTGAAGTTTCGTCGCCCTAAGACGAGCAAGTTAAGAGGCGGATTTTATGTACGACGACAAAGACGGGTTTCGCGCGGCAGAGGGCGAAGCCACTAATCAAAGGGGTCTGATGCGCTATTTTGGGAGCCTGAAAGGGCCGAAGCGAAAAAAAGCGGCCATTGTCGCGGGCGCGGTCCTGCTGTGCGTCCTGCTGGCCGGCGCCGCGGCTTGGAACCTGGCCCGACACCCAGGGGGCGGCGCGCCCAGAAACGCCCTGCCCGTGGAAATCGAGGCGGCCCACGTGGAAACCTTAGTTTGCAAGGCCACCGTGAAAGGCGCGGTGGAGCTGTCCGACGTGGCCACCATATTCCCTCGGGGGACGTCCCGAGTTAAGGCGGTCCACGTGGAGGCGGGCGACGCCGTGCGCGCGGGGCAGCGGCTTTTGGATTATGACAGCGACGCCTTGGACGAGCTGAAGAACGGCCTGGAGGACGCCCGACTGGCCCTCAGGTCCGCCGAGTCCAGCTTGGCGGCGGCCAGAAGGCCCGCCTCCGACGCTGAAAAAATCAGGCTGGGCGCCGCCAGAGCGGAGTACGCCCGCATGAAAGTCCTCTATGACGAAGGGGGGGCCGTATCCAAAAAAGACGTTGACGCCGCCTACGACGCCATGATGCAGGCCGAGAGCCAAGTCGCTTCCAAGCAGGACGCCGCCACGGACCAGAAGGACAGCGCCCAGGTGGCCGTGGAACAGGCCAGGGCCAACGTGGCGCGCCTGGAGGACGAGATAGCGAAGTGCGACCAGTACGAGACGGCGCCCAGGGACGGCACGGTCATCAGCGTCTCGGTGAAAAGCGGCGACGTGAGTTCCCCGGGGCGCCCGCTGCTGGAGATAGCGGACGTGTCCGCGGCCAATCTGATAATAAAGGCGAACGTGCCCGAAAACGACGCCCGCGACTTGGCCATAGGCCAAACCGCGGAAATCCGTTGCGACGCCATAAGCAACGACACCTTCTTCGGGACTGTCTCCAAGATTTCGCCCATCGCCGAGAAAAAGCAGGTGGGCGACGCCATCGAGACGGCGCTGACTGTGGAAATCGCCTGTGACGAGCCTGGGCTGAAGTCGGGCTACAGCGTGGACGCCGCCATCACCACGCGCGTCATAGAGGACGCCGTGGTCATACCCCTCATGGCCGCCATGAGCGGGGCCGACGGCAAGAACTACGTTTTCGTGATGCGGGATGATTATTCCGTGGAAAAAAGAGAGGCCAAGCTGGGCGAGTATTCGGGCATTTACGTGGAGGCGGCCAATGTGGCCGCAGGCGAGCGCATCGTGCTTAGTCCGCCCTCCACGTTGGCCGAAGGCTCCTTCGTGAGGCCGGCGTCCGACATTCGGAACTAAGGGGAACAGCATGGCGGGAGAGGCATTGGCAAGGGACAGGGAGAGGGGCGAGGGCCTGGGGACGGGCGCGATAATAGAGGCCCGCCGCCTGAGCAAGACCTACAAGGTGGGACGCCACGAGGTCAAGGCCCTGCGCGAAGTGGATCTGAGCGTGGCGCCCGGCGAGTTCGTGGCCGTCATGGGCGCCTCGGGCTCGGGCAAGTCCACATTGATGAATATTATTGGCTGTCTGGACTCGCTGACTTCAGGGAATTATTTCCTGGACGGCGAGGACGTGTCCTCCATAGCGGGGAATCGGCTGGCGGCCATACGCAACAGGAAGATAGGCTTCGTGTTCCAGTCCTTCAACCTGCTTCCGAAACTCTCCGCCGCGCGGAACGTCGAGCTTCCCATGGTTTACGCGGGAGTCCCTGCCCGCCGCCGCGCCGCCGCGGCGAGGACGGCTTTGGGCAGGGTCGGGCTTACGGACAGGGGGCATCACAAGCCCAACGAGCTGTCGGGCGGCCAGAAGCAACGGGTGGCCATAGCCCGCGCCCTGGTGAACCGCCCCTCCATACTCTTGGCGGACGAGCCGACGGGCAATCTGGACAGCCGCTCGGGGGAAGAAATCATGGGGATATTCCAGTCCCTCCACGATGAGGGGGCCACCATAGTCATGGTGACTCACGAAAGGGACATCGCCCTGCACGCGGGCCGCATAGTCACGTTCCGCGACGGGCGCATAGTCAGCGACGAAAAGGTTGCCGCGCCCTCGCGGGCCGCGGCAACGGGGAGGGCGCCTGATGAATTTGCTTGAGAGTTTTATTTCCGCCGCCACGAGCCTTTCGGGGAACAAAATGCGCTCCGTGCTGACCATGCTGGGAATCATCATAGGCATAAGCGCGGTGATAATGATAACGTCCATAGGGCAGGGCCTCCAGGCGGCCGTCAACGGCCAGTTCTCCAAGATGGGCGCCGCCGGCCTGGAAGTGAGCGTTAAGCTGGGGGAACACGTCACTTCCAAGGACTTGCTCACGGTGGCCGACGCCGCGCTTCTGGAAACCCATCCCAACGCGGAGAGCGTGTCCCCCATGCTGGCCATGACGGGGAGGGCGCGGCTCCAGAACCCGTCGGAGACGGACAGCCTTTACTACGTGGGCTGCAACGGGAGTTTCAAGGACGTGTACGGCCTGGACATGCTGGAGGGCCGCTTCCTGGCCCGCCAGGACTTGGAAAACAACGCGTCGGTCATAGTCATAGACTCCAACCTGGCCAAGAGGATGTTCGGCCAGGCGGACCCCATCGGGCTGACCCTCCACGCCTCTTTTTCCTTCGGCAACATGGACTTTACCGTGGTGGGCACATACAAGCCCACGGACCTCGGCTCCCTCTTCCAGATGCCCACTTTCGCCTACATACCCGTGACGACGCTGCAGAAAGCCTATGGCCGCTCCTATCTGGACAGCATATACGTCAACGTGAAGGACCGCTCCGCCATAGAGAGGACGGCGGTGGAACTGTCTAAGCTTCTGTCCATGCGCCACAACAACGACGGCAAGTACAACGTGGCGAACATGCTGAAGGGCATGGACTCCGTCAACACGGTGCTGGGGGGCGTCACGACCTTCGTGAGCCTGGTGGCCGCCATCTCCCTCTTCGTGGGGGGCATAGGCGTCATGAACATCATGCTGGTGACGGTCACGGAGCGCACCCATGAGATAGGCATAAGAAAATCCCTGGGCGCCACCGACGGCAACATAAGGTTCCAGTTTTTGGTGGAGGCCGTCATTCTGGCCGCCATGGGCGGGCTGATAGGCATAGTGGCAGGCTACTGCGGCGGCATGGCCCTAGGGGGCGCCATAAACGTCCAACCCTCGGTCTCCGTAACGACGGTGGCCTTCACGGTCTTCATATCCAGCATGGTAGGCATAGTCTTTGGCGTGTATCCCGCAAGCAAGGCCGCGAAGCTGGACCCCATAGAGGCGCTCAGGCACGAGTGAATCAGGCGCGGGCGGGCGCTTTGCCGTCCGAGATGAAGCAGCAGCGGGGCGGGGCCCCGTGTCGCGGAAAATCTGCCTGTCGCGGGGGCTGTCCGCCAACCCGCTGGGGTCTGTACTCCCGACAGGGGTGTTTGAGGCGTAGACGTGCCGGTCGTACCCGTTCCGAGCCAGGTCTTCCGTGGCGAACCGTCCCGTGAACTCATGGCCCGTCTTGGTGGCCTCGTGACGCGCAGGGCCAGCGCCGCCCTGTGGGTTTTAGTCTGGGCGCCAGGGCTCCTTGATTGGGAATTATCCTGCCAAAACGGGCGTCACAGTATGAACTTCTCGCCTTTCCACTCCTTGAAGCTTCCCATTTCGCCCATTATCTCCAGATAGTCCCTGTTGAATATCCTGACGAATTTCATGTTGGCGGGGTCTCCGTGGCCTGGGTAGATGACCAGGCCGTTCGGCCATTTGCTCACCACGTCTTTTATCGAGGCGGCCATCTTCGCGGGGTCTCCGTCGTGCAAGTCCGTCCTGCCTATGTCCACGTTGAAAATCGTGTCCCCCGTGAAGGCCGCGTTGGCGGAGGGCGCGTGGTAGCAGAGGCTGCCCTCGGTGTGCCCCGGCGTGTGGATGACCCGCAGCTCCGCGGCGCCCAGGTTTATGGCCTCGCCTCCCGCCAGCGTCACGTCCACCCGCCCCCTGTATATCTCCGCGTCTTTCCCGTGCATGTAGACGGGGCATTCCAGGCTGGCCAATATCCGCGGTATGGCGCCCACGTGGTCCCCGTGGTGGTGGGTCAGGAGTATGCCCAGCAGATTCAGCCCCTCCTCGGCGATTTTCCGCAGGTAGCGTTCGCCGCCGTAGCCCGGGTCTATAATATAGCAGTCTTTGCCGCCCTCGTCAATGACGAAGTAGCCGTTTTCTTCTAAATTGCCGCCTTCAAGCCTCTCTATTCTCATAATTCGCCTCCGTCGCGGCCGACGCCGCCGCAAATCCCGCGCGGGGCCCCATGCCCCGCCCGCCTCGCGCCTGCGGGCTATACCATAACATCGCGCGTTGTGGTATAATTACATCAGTCATAAATAAAGTACCACAATTTGAAAGAAGGGTCAACTATGAAGATTGCCATTGCCGGGGCGGGAAAGCTCGGCATAAAGATGACGGAGATGCTCCTCAGCGGGGATCACGCCGTCACGGTTATTGATAAGGACGAGGAGGTTCTGCAGCGCCTGGGCTCGAATTACGACATCATGGCCGTCATTGGAAACGCGAAGCAGACGTCCTTGCTCAAGGATATTGACATAAATACTTACGACTACCTTCTCGCCTGCATGGACAAGGACGAGAAGAACATCGTCGTCGCCGCCTTCGCGAAAAGGTTGGGGTGCCGCCACGTTATTGCCAGGCTGCGCGACCCCGAGCATATGTCCCAGCAGGATTTCGTCAAAGAGGTCATGAACATCGACTACATCATCAACCCCGACTACGCCATAACCCACGAGATATACAAGTATCTGGTGGAGAAGTACACCATCAGCAACGGGGAGCTGGTCACGGGGAAGATAGGGCTTTTGGAGTTCGGCGCCAACAAGCTGCCTGAGGTGGCGGGGCAGCCCATCGCCAACATCAAGAGCATTCTTGGGGACATATTGGTGGTGGCTATTTCCAGAAGCGGCAAAATCATCATTCCGAGGGGCGATTTGGTCATACAGGCGGACGACACTATGTACGTGGCGGGGAAGAAGGACCTGATACAGCCGTTGCGCAAGCGCGTCCACGAGGGCGGGCGGTTCACGAATTTGCATAAGGTCATGATAGCGGGTGGCGGCAAGACGGGGCATTACCTGTCCAAGCTGCTTTCGGAGTACGGGGCGGCGGTCAAGCTTATCGAGCGGGACAAGGCGCGCTGCCAGTACCTCTCCGCCCATCTGGAGAACGTGCTGGTGCTGCACGGGGACGCCACCGACCTGGAATTGCTGGAGGAAGAGAATTTCAAAGAGATGGACGCCTTCGTGTCGGCCACGGGCTACGACGAGGAGAATCTGCTTCTGGCGCTTATGGCCAAGCAGAACGGCATTGAGGACGTCATAGCGAAGATAAGCCGCGAGAGTTATACGGGGCTGGTGGAGAGCATGGGCATCGACATGGTGCTGAACCCCATAAATATATCCGCGAATTACATATTGCGGCTGATACAGGGTTCCAACCTGATAGTGTTCTCCCAGCTTATACAGGGGCAGGCGGAGTTTTTCGAGTTCATCGCCGACGAGGGGATGCTGCTGGCGGACAAGCCTATTTCCAGGCTGGACTTGCCGCTGGGAGTGATTATCGCCGCCATACACAGAGGGACGGAGGTCATCATACCCTCGGGCGCCACCGAGATACGGGAGGGGGACAGGGTCATAGCGCTGTGCCTGCTCTCGGCCATAGGGGAGCTGGAGAAGCTGTTCCGTATGCGCAAGGGGTTGTTTGGCTGAAATGGGATTGAAATACACATCCATAATGAAGCTGGGCGGGATCGTGCTTACTTTGACGGGTTTGGCGATGATTCCCGCGCTTTTGACGTCTTTGTCCTGCCGAGAGTTCGGCATGGCCTTTTTTTTCAGCCTGTGCGTGATTCCCGCCGTGGCCCTGGGGGGGATTTTGCGCCTGTCCCGCCGCAAGCGGCCGCCTCTGGCCATGAAGCCCCGCGACGCTATTTTCATCGCCTCCCTCTGTTGGGTGGCGTCCTCTCTGGCGGGCGCGCTGCCTTACGCGTTCAGCGGGGCGGCGGGCGTGGCCGACGCGTTTTTTGAGTCCGCGTCGGGCTTCACCACCACGGGGGCCACTGTGTTCCGCGACATAGACGCCCTGCCTAAGGGGCTTTTGGTCTGGCGCTCCACTTCGGGCTGGCTGGGGGGGCTGTCTATATTGGTTCTGGTTCTGGGCGCCCTGCCTATCTCGGGCGCGGCGCAGCTCACCGTGCAGGCAGAGCCTTCCGCGAGCCTGTCCGAGCGGTTCTTGTCGAAAACCCACGGCACGGCGCGGCAAATTCTGGCCATCTACATGGGCATGACCCTGCTCCTGCTGGCGTTGCTGCTGCTGGCGGGCATGGATGTTTTCGGCGCGTTCATACACGCCATGGGCGTGGCCTCCACCAGCGGCTTCACCAGGCACACCGCCGAGGCCGTGGGGTTCGAGGGCGCGGGGGCCAACTGGATACTGACTGTCTTTATGCTGTTGGCCGCCATGAGTTATTCCATGTACTCAAAGCTGCTGTCCAAGCACTGGCGCCAGGCGTTGCAGGACGAGGAGCCGCGCTGGTTCCTGACCATGTTCGTCGCGGCGGGGCTGTTTTTGGCGCTGGGCATGTCTTTGGCTCCGACGGCGGGCGCGGGCGACTTCATAGTCACGGCGGACGGCGGATCGGGGGCGGCATACGCTATGGGCGGCGGCGGGTCGGGGGCGGCATACGCTATGGGCGGCGACGGGTCGGGGGCGACGTACGCTATGGGCGGCGGTACGGCCACTTACGGCGCGGCCATGCCTAGCGGGCTGGGGAGAAGGCTGGAATTGGCGTTTTTCGAGTCGGCCGCCACTATAAGCACGACGGGGCTGCGGAACGTGGATTACACGCTATGGCCCACGTTCTGCCATCTCATCCTCCTGTTTCTGATGGTCTCGGGCGGCTGTTCCGCTTCCTCGGCGGGAGGGCTGAAGGCGCTCAGGGTGGCCATAGTCTTTAAGCTGTTGCGGCGCAATATCTCCAGAAGAATGCATCCCAACGCGGTGGTGCAAATCAAGATGAACGGCGTCCCTCTCAGCTCGGAAACTTCCAGCGCCATGGCGGGCCACGCCCTGCTTTATCTGGCCGTGGTGTTCCTGGGGACGGCGGCGTTGTGCGCGGACGGGACGGACGTGCTGACCTCGGCGAGCAGCGTCATCTCCTGCCTGGGGAACGTGGGCCCTGCCTTCGGGGCGGCGGGCCCCGCGTCGTGCTACGATTTTTTCAGCCCGTACATAAAGGTTCTGCTGGGTTTCATCATGATAGCGGGCAGATTGGAGCTGGCCACGCTGATATTGTTGTTCACGCCGCAGTTTTGGAGCAACAGTTAGGGGTCGGGGCGGGACTGACGGGGCTGACGGCGAGGGTCGGGGCCGGCAGAACCAACGGCTGGGTTGGGGCCGAAAGAACCAACGGCTGGGGTCGGGCCTGGCAGGCCAGCGAAACCAACGGCGAGGGTCGGGGCGGGCAGAACCATCGGCTGGGTTGGGGACGGCAGGCCAGCAGAACCATCGGCTGGGTCGGGGCCGAAAGAACCAACGGCTGGGGTCGGGCCTGGCAGGCCAGCGAAACCAACGGCGAGGGTCGGGGCGGGCAGAACCAACGGCAGAGTCGGGCCTGGCGGCCTGGCATTGACGGCGAAGGCGAGGGGCCATGAAATTTAACGTGCAGGCGATAATAAAAATAACCGGGGTCATAACGGTTATCATAGCGCTTTCCATCATCCCGCCCTTCTTCGTGTCGCTGGCGTACCACGAGGGCGCCATGCAGCGGGGATTTTTGCTGACCATCGCGCCCCTGCTCGCCGTCGGGGGGGCGCTGGCCTTCCTCACCAAACCCATCTCCACGGTCATCCACATGCGGGAGGGCGTGTTCATAGTGGCGGAATGCTGGCTACTGGCCTCCCTGCTCGGCGCGGCGCCATACCTTCTCTCAGGCGCCTCCGACAGCTTCATCGACGCCTTTTTCGAGTCCGCCTCCGCTTTCAGCACCACGGGCGCCACCTTGATACCCGATTTGGCCTCCCTGCCGAAAAGCCTCCTGTTTTGGAGGTCCCTCACCCACTGGCTGGGCGGCATGGGCATACTCGTGTTCGCCATATCAATACTTCCCGCGTTGGGTATAGGAGCATTGCGCATAGCGCGGGCCGAAACGCCCGGCCCTACCTTGGACAAAGTCAGCAGCCGAATCTCGGACAGCGCCAAGCTTTTGTACATCATTTACATGTCCCTGTCCGTGGTGGAGTTCGCCATGCTGGCGGCGGGCGGCATGACGCCCTATGAGGCCGCGGTCCATGCCCTGGCCAGCATGGGGACGGGCGGCCTGTCCAGTTGCTCGGCGGGCATCTCCAGCTTCGACAGCCTATACGTCGAACTGGTCGTCGGGCTTTTCACCGTCCTCGCCTCCGTCAATTTCATCAACTACAACGAATTGCTCAGGCGCAGATGGAAGGAGGCGCTCAAGGACTCGGAGCTGCGCGTTTTCCTGGCGGCCATAGCGCTCTTCACCCTGCTCTTCGGCTTGCTCCTGGCCCCCACGGGCCTTTACTCCTCCGTCCCCGAATGCTTCAGGCAGGGCTTCAACCAGACCGTGGCCATGATAACCACCTCAGGCTACGTGACGACGGATTACACGCTTTGGCCGAAAATAGCCAAATGGCTGCTATTCTCCCTGCTCCTGGTCGGGGGCTGCTCCTCCTCGACGGCGGGAGGGCTGAAAGTGGTGCGCGTGATGGTGATGCTGAAGGTGGTCGGCAGAAACTTCTATAAAAGATTGCACCCTCGGGCGGTGGTGCCTGTGAAAATCGGCGACAAGACCTACTCCGCGGAGACCGTGTCCGGCATAACCGCGTTCATACTGACCTATTTCGCCGTCCTGCTCATCTGCTCGCTGCTGCTCTCATTGGACGGCCACAGCCTCTCCACCACTGTCAGCGCGGCCGCGGCCGCGTTGTCGAACAACAGCATTGCCTTCGGGGAGCTGGGCTTCGGCTCCACCTATCAAATATTCTCGGCGCCCGCGAGGCTGCTCCTGTCCCTGGCCATGATAGCGGGGCGGCTGGAGCTGTTCACGGTCATCATCCTGCTGACGCCAACCTATTGGCGCACGGAGCGGCGGTAAGGGCAGTCGGGGCAGTCGGGACGCGGGCGAAGAGGACGGCCAGGCTACGGCGGCGCGGGCGAAGCGCCGAAACGCCGACGCGCGACGGGAGGGAGCGAAATGCCTGCATGCGGCCAGGCGCGGCGGGAGGCTCAATAACCGAGCCGCGCCTCCGTCAGAAAGTCCTCGGGGTCCCATCCGTCCGCCAACAGCCTCACGAGCAGCTTACCCGTGTTAGTGGCGTCGTCTATGGCGGTGTGCCACAGCAGGCCCGTGTCTATGTGCTGCTCCTCCGTCGCCTTGCGCAGGCCCGTGGTGTAGCTGTCCCCCATCTCCCATTTGTACCAGGCCGCCATATCCAGATAGTCCTCGCGCAGGACGGGATTGTCGAGCCCGTGCCGCCTGCAGCCTTGGGCCAGCACGCGGTAGTCCGCGTCGCCCCACGCGGCGAAATACGTCTCGCCTGGGACGTACATCCCGCGTATCCCCTCCAGCATCTCGGCGAATTCGATGGCCGACTCCATGTGCTCGTCGGTAATCATGCAAAATTCCATGGCTTCCCTGGCCTGTCGAGGATAAAAGCGCGGGCGCACGAAATGGTGGGCCAGGCCAACCGTCTCCAAACTCCCCCCGTCAATCTTCACCGCGCCGATCTCGATGATTTCTGAGAAGAAACCGCTCGGCCTGCCCTGCGGCTTAGTGTACTGCGTGAATTCCAAATCCACGACCAAAAAATCCTTTTTCTCGGAAACGCTTCCCATAGTTTTCTATCTCCGCTTGCGCCCGCGCGTTCGAGGGCGACGCCCGCCGCCCTCCCCGAGCGGCGCGTGGGACGGCTTGCGGCGCGGGCGGCGCGGGCGGCCTCGGGACGCGGCGGCTCCCCCGTCGCCATGGGCGGGGCCCGCCCCGCCCGCGTCGTCCGCGAGCCGGAAATTCACCTCGTTGCGCTCGCCATTGACCGAATCCACCACCACAGTCACCTTGTCGCCTATGGCGTATGTCTTTTTAGTCCTTTCGCCGACCAGCTTGTAGCCGCTCGGGTCGTAGCAGTAGTAGTCGTCCGACAGCCTATCGACCCGCACCAGCCCTTCGACGGTGTTCGGAAGCTCGACGAAGAACCCGAAATGCGTGACCCCGCTTATAGTCCCTTCGCAGGTCTCGCCTATGCGCCCCGACATGTATTCGGCTTTCTTCATTTTTTCGGCCTCACGCTCCAACTCCAAGGCCCGACGCTCTGTTTCGGAGGAGGTTTGGGCGGCCAGTTCGGTTTTGATTCTCAGCTTGGCAAGGCGTTCGCCCGACATGCGCGTCTCAATATTTTCTTTTATGATTCTGTGAATTGTTAAATCCGGATAACGCCGTATGGGCGACGTGAAGTGACAATACCGTTTGACCGACAAGCCGAAATGCCCTCTGCATTCTGTTGAATACACTGCTTTCTGCATGGTTCTAAGCATGACAACGTTCACAATTTTTTCATAGGGCCCGCCATCTATGCTTTTTATGATTTCGGCGAAATCCATCGGCAACATTCCGCTTCTGTTTCCTGGCAATTTAATTCCCATACTTTCGGCAAAACGCTTAAATTCCATCAGTTTTTCTGGCTCTGGCTTGTCATGCACACGATACACAAAGGGAATGCCTTTCCCAAAATATTCTTCCGCCACAGTTTCATTTGCCAGCAACATGAATTCTTCTATGATCTTGTTAGCGATTCTCCTTTCGGCCGGGCGCACATCTATGGCCACTCCAACTTCATCGAGAATTATTTCCGCTTCGTCTAAGTCAAAATCTATGCTCCCGCGCTTTTCGCGCTTGATCCTCAGGATATTCGCCAGTTCTTCCATCAATTTTAGATCATCATACAGATATCCGTGCCTATCTCCGGCTCCCGTTTCCAAAAGATCGGAAACGTCCGAATATATTAACCTGGCCTTAGAACATATCACGCTAGCATATATTTCGTGTTCCAATACCTGACCGTTCGCGTTAACGAGCATGTCAACCGTGAGAGCAAGCCTGTCAACCCCTTCTTTCAAGCTGCATATGCCATTGGACAATGGCAATGGAAGCATGGGTACAACCTGGTTCACAGGATATACGCTCGTGCCTCTTTTAACCGCTTCCTTGTCCAGTACCCCTCCTTCAGGCACGTAATGCCCCACGTCGGCGATGTGAACGCCTAAGCGATACATGCCATCCTCATTTCTTCTTATGGACACTGCGTCGTCAAAATCCTTGGCGTTCGCGCCGTCGATGGTGAAAATCCTTTCCTGCCTCAAATCCACTCGATCCTTCATCTCGTCTTCTTCGACAGTTTGACGAATTTTCCAAGCCGCGGCGGCCACTTTTGGAGGGAACTGGCTCTCCCAGCCGTATTTTCTGGCAAGCATCAAAACATCTCCGCCTGGCACGTCTTTTTTGGCGACTATCTCTATGACTTTGCCGGACGGCTCCCCGGATGTTCCCATATGGGTAATTTCAACTATAACTCTGTCTCCTACACAGGCGCCCCGATTCCTTCTAGCAGAAATGTGTGCTTCTCTTGCCGATATGCGCACATCATCCAGAACATTTTTGCCTATCGACACATATAGGCCCTGTTCGGACTCTTTCAAAGTCCCCGCTATTCTCACGCCCCTAATATCCAGCGATGCGGCCTGCCTTCTTTTCCCTCGCCGCCCGTACCCCGTTTTTCTTCGTTCAGTCCCTATGTTGCCCTCCGCTCCGCTTTCTCTGCCGTGTTTTTTCTCTCTTCTCATATATCAATTTCACAGTACTCGCCAAAATAGGCAAGCATACGCTCCTTAATTTCATCATTAACATGGACAACGCCATCCAAAGGGCTATTGTACAGCGTTTCCAGAACATCCCGCACAGTAACGATGGGAAATGTCCTGATCCCGAATTCATCCAGCAATTCCTTGGACGCGGTTTTCCCCTTAAGACCTCTCTCCATTCTGTCCACTGAAATAACTAGGCCCTCAACGCGCACCTCCGCCGACGCCTTTAGAAGGGGCACGCACTCCCTTAATGCCGTGCCCGCCGTAAGCACATCCTCTATGATAAGAATCCTATCGCCGTCCTTTGGCCGATAGCCCACTATGTCGCCTTTCTCGCCGTGATCTTTCGCCTCTTTGCGGTTAAAGCAATAATTAACGCTCACCTGCTTTCTTGATAAAGCCGCGGCTGCGCTTACCGCCAAGGGGATCCCCTTATATGCGGGGCCGAACAGAGCCACTACTTCGGCGCTTATGTCTCCCGCATGCATGTTGTTCACGATACATTCGGCATAATACTCCCCGAGCTTCGCAATCTCTTCTCCCGTGCTGTAGTTGCCCGTGTTGACGAAGTATGGGCTCCTTCGCCCGCTTTTCGTTACGAATTCACCGAACATCAACACATTCGAACGCACCATGAAACGAATGAACTCAGATTTATACGCATCCATCGGTTACCTCCTCCCCTACGAGGTTATAACTTCAAGTCTTTCGCCATCCGCATTGCTGCTTCTCGCGCCGCTTCCCCTACCCTATCTCCATGGCACGGCCTGGTGCGCCAAGCCGAGATGATCCCCCTCGACGAGTTCACAAGGCATCCGCGCCCGTCACTATCAAAAAAGTCCCTTATATCCTTTCCCGTGGCGCCCTGGGCCCCATATCCAGGGATCAAGAAAAACGTGTGTGGCATGCTTTTCCTCAAGGCCGTCCCTTGTTCAGCAAAAGTCGCTCCCACTACGGCGGCCACTTTGCTGTAGCCCTGTGTGCCCATCGCGCCCTCGCCCCAACTTGAAACCAGCCCTGCCACATGTTCGAACACTGTTTTCCCGCAAGGCGCAAGCGTTATGTCCTGAATCTCGGAACTGCTGGGGTTACTGGTCTTCACAAGTATGAAAATCCCTTTGTCATGCGAGAGGCAAACTTCTACAAAAGGCTTAATGGCGTCCGCGCCCATGTACGGATTCAGCGTCACCGCGTCCGCATGCCATGGATCGAATGCCACTCCTTCAAAAATTACTCCGCCGATATGCGCAGCATAGGCTTCCGCCGTGCTGGCTATATCTCCCCGCTTTACGTCGCCGATGACTATCATTCCCTTAGTCTTTGCGTAAGCCGCAGTTTCGGCATAGGCCGCCACCCCCTCCGGGCCAAACCGCTCATACATGGCGATTTGCGGCTTTACTGCGGGCGCTATGTCCCATATGCAGTCAATAATCTCCTTGTTGAAATCAAGCAAAGCGGCGGCGGCGGCTTTCAGGCTCAACCCATGTTCTTCTATATTTCTCTTTTTAATCCTGTCAGGTATCATATCCATGACCGGATCCAACCCCACCGCGATAGGCGCCCCGCAAGCCTCTATCTTGGCAATCAATCTGTCAATCATCCTTCACTCCACAGCTCTTACAATGTCGTCGCAATACTCGCATCTGTATTCCTTCGACCGCTCGTCCACCAAGTGGAAGATATGCGGCACCCCTCCCTCGGACGAGGTGACGCACCTGGGGTTTTTGCAACGGATCACATTCGTGACTTTGTCCGGTAGCCGCAACTTTATCTTCTTGACCACAACATGATCCTCAATAAAGTTCACTGTCGCGTTGTGATCCACCAATCCCAATGCCGTAAGATCCACGTCCGTAAGATTCTCGATCTTGATGACGTCCTTGCGTCCGTGCTTCTGGCTGCTGGCGTTCATGATAAAAGCGATGGTGTTATAGTTCGCGCTAATGCCCAGGTATTCCAACACCTTCATGCCATAGCCCGCCTTAATATGGTCGATCACTATACCCTTGGAAATACTGTCTATCACCACCATCTCAATACACCTCCGCCTGCCACGCTAAGCCGTTTCTATCCCCAACAAGGCCAATATCAGCGCCATACGCACGAACATCCCGTTTCTAGCCTGCTTGAAATAGACAGCTCTGGGATCGTCATCCACCTCCGCAGCTATCTCGTTGACTCTGGGCAACGGATGCAACACTATCATATCAGGTTTAGCCGCCTTCATTTTTTCCGCGTCCAATATGTAAATATCCTTCAGCCTTATATAATCTTCCTCATTGAAAAAGCGTTCCCGCTGAACCCTAGTCATATATAGGGCATCCAATCTGTGAATCACGTCCTGAAGCCTGCGCGTCTCTTCAAATCTGACTGCGCCGTTCATTTCCAGATCCCTTCGCACGTACTCCGGCGCCATCAGCTCTTCAGGCGATATAAGCACGAACGTCACGCCCTCATATCTAGACAATGCCTTTATCAGCGAATGCACAGTGCGTCCAAACCTCAAATCCCCGCACAACCCTATAGTCAGTCCCTCGAAACCGCCTCTTTCCATTTTCAACGTGATCAGATCCGTCAACGTCTGCGTGGGATGTTGATGCCCTCCGTCACCAGCGTTGATGACAGGTATGGACGCGTTCATGGCCGCCACTTTCGGCGCCCCCTCTTTGGGATGCCTGATAACTGCCAAATCCGCGTAGCACGACACCGTCCTGATAGTGTCCGCCAGGCTCTCGCCCTTAGCGACGGAACTGGAAGCGGCCTCCGCGAAGCCTATCACCTGACCGCCCAACCTGAGCATGGCAGCCTCGAAGCTCAATCTGGTTCTCGTGCTGGGTTCAAAAAACAGAGTGGCCAGAATTTTACCTTTGCAAGCCTCGGAATATTTTTCTGGCGACGCGATTATTCTTTCTGTATCCGCGAAGAGGCCGTCCATCTCTTCCACGCTGAAGTCCAGCGGTTCCAACAAACATTTTCCCTTGAGCACGGCTTCTCCTTTCTCCCGGCGCATATATCTCCGACACAAACGCGCCCGGTATTTCCCTTTCGCGACATTTCGTCCTCTGGCCATTATATCACGCCGAAAGGCTCAAATCCAGAAAAATTTGCGCCTTTCGGCGCCCCCCATCGCGACGGAGCAACCCAGGCTCGGCCTACGCTTGCCCCTCCTCGCGAAGGAATCGGCATATGTCCTCGCAAAGACGCTCCCTGATCTCGGAAGGCTCCCCGAACACTTGATGGCGGCCTCCGTCGTAATAGCGCTCCCTCGCCTGAGGGCCCAGTTTCTCCTTGATGTACCGCGCGCTCTTGTGATGGGCGCTTTCGTCGTCCATGCACTGCGCCACCAACGTGGGTTTCCCGACAGTCCCCATGGCTCGTTTGGACGCGGACAGAATTTTCAGAAAGTCTATGCCGGATTTTAACGAAACCCCTCGGACGGATTCCTTATAATAAGCCCACCTCTCAGGGCGCCCTTTCAGCACGGCGCCGAGGACGTCGCCCGCTATTATCCTCAAATTCCAAAAGTATATCGGCGTGTTCACCAGCACGAGCCCATCGGTCTCAGGGGCGTCGGCAAAATGCAGGCAAATCAACCCTCCCATGGAAAATCCCAGAAAAACGATCCGTCTGTACTCTTTTTTTAACGCGTCCGCCGCCTCCCTCACGGAAGCGATCCAGTCCTCGTGGTTGGATCGGGCCAAATCCCTCTTCGTGCCTCCGTGCCCGCGCAATAAAACCGTGTGGGCGTCAAAACCCTCGGCGCGCAGGTAAGCGACAAGATATTCGATCTCTTCCGGGCTGCCCGCGAAGCCATGCACCACAAGATACGCGGTCTCCTTCAAAACCATGCCTCCTCAAGCCTCAGACGTCGGGTCGAACGCGAATGACGGCATGAGCCGCAGCTTGTGCAGGTTCAGCTCATGCATCCTGTCAATTTTCTCGCGGACGGCCGCGTCCTCGCACAGGCCCTCCCTAATGTATCTGTCCAGCGTCGCGTAAGTGAAGCCCAGGTTTTCCTCGTCCGTCTTGCCGCAAAGCCCGTCGATGGGCGTCTTGTCCACGAATTTTGACGGCAGCCCCAGTTCCCTGCCCACCGCCTTCACTTCCGTGACGGTCAGGTGGGAAAGCGGGCTGAAGTCCCCTGCCCCGTCGCCATATTTGGTCGCGTAGCCCACGTAATCCTCGCTAAGGTTGCAGGTGTTTGCCACCCGCCCGCCCACGCAGGCCGACGCCGCGTACAGGGCGGCCATCCTGATTCTGGCTGGAGTGTTGACTAGCGCCTGCTCATTGCCGCTGGGCCATGCGGTTCCTATGGCGCCCAAGAGCGCGTCGGCGGCCTCGCCGACATTTATCACCTTATACGCGATCCCCAAATGCTCCACCAGCGCCAGCGCCACGTCGATGTCGGGCTGCTCGCCCCTGGGCATGAGCAATCCCAAAACCCGTTCGCGCCCCAATGCCTCGCTGCAAAGGGCGGCCACGACGGAGCTGTCCTTGCCGCCGCTGATCCCCACCACGGCCATGGCGTCTTTGCCGTTTTCCTCAAAATACTCCCTTACCCATTCAACCAGTTGGTTTTTCACCTGTTTCGCGTCAAACATAACAGCCTCCGTTAAGAATCCCGCCCCCACGCTCACGCCCGCCTGTCACCGTTTTCAACCGTCCCTAGCCGTCTCCGCCACACGTCCTCGCCGTCAGGCGGGGAAGCGTTACCCCGACAACCCCCGGCACTTAATTTTATCAAAACGCGCGGGCAAATTGCAATGTCCCATACTGCCTGCGGCGCGCTCCCGCATGGATCCCGACGGCCTCGCCGCAGGTGAGCCGAACCATCGCTTATTTTTGCGGCCTGCCCCTCGTAATGCGCTGTCCTGCCGCCGGCGTTCGCGCCTCTTGGAAACGCGCCGTGGACGCCATTCGCTTTTATAGGCTTGTTGCGTCCATTCCTAAAAGCTCATGAAGCTCTTGTCGTTAATCGGCTCAACCTTCAATTTGCGCCAACGGAACATCTGCCCACAAACCATTATAGCAAAAATGCCTGCGGATTTCGATGATTAGATGAAAAAAATCCTAGCCGAAGTGGATTTGGCGCAACATTTAGTCGGTGGAGCAATAAAAAATACCTGTATTTGCGAGAATTTTCGTATCTGGCCAGCCTGCCCAAATAAAGCCTAAATAAAAGCTGAGGAATAGACATCCATATTCCTATCCGGTAAAATAATACCGAAGCGCCAGACGACAGACAGGATTTTCTCCAATGGACAAATGTCGCAAGAGCGTTCGGCGGCGCGCGAAGGGGGAAGTATGGACGATCTGTCGAACAGGGTAAGGGCGGAGCTTTTCAAGCTTGGCGCGGACATAGTGGGCTTCGGCGATCTGCGGGGTTTGCCTTCGGAGGCTCGCGACGGCTTGCCTACGGGGATTTGCGTGGCTGTGAAATACCCGCCTGCCGTTATCCGCGGCATAGCCGAGTTGCCCACGAGAGAGTACCGCGAATGGTATGACAGGCTCAACGAGCGCCTTGATTTCGTGGTCACTGAGGGCGCGAGCTTCATCAAAGGGCTTGGGTTCGGCGCGGTCGCCCAGACGCGGGCAAAGGTCGGGACCGGAGAGGCGGGGTACGACACGGCCTTGCCGCACAAAACCGTCGCGACCCGCGCGGGAGTCGGATGGATTGGCAAGAGCGCGCTTCTTGTCACTGAGGAATACGGGTCTATGCTTCGGCTTTCGACGATATTGACGGACGCGCCCCTTGAGACGTCAGAGCCTATTGACGCGTCAAGGTGCGGCGGCTGCTCGATTTGCGCGGGCGCCTGCCCCGCCGGGGCTATATCGGGCGGGCTTTGGGCCGTCGGCCTGCGCCGCGACGATTTTTTCGACCCAGCCAAATGCGCCAAAACCGCTAAAGAACGCTCAAGGAGGGGCTTTGGCGACGACGTGACCATATGCGGCAAGTGCATCGAGGTTTGCCCTTACGCGCGGCGAGTTTTGGGAAAATAGCGGATTGGCACTAATGGCCAAGGAGGTTCAAAAATGGCGCAGATCATAGATATTTCCCGACCGTTGTTTGAGTGCGAGACTTATCCGGGCGACTCCAAACCGCGTTTCGCTCGCGTCAAGACCGTGGCGGCGGACGGCTTCTGCCTCACTGATATGACCTTGTGCGTCCACAATGGGACGCATGTTGACGCCCCGATGCACTTCATCGACGACGGCGCGGGCGTCGGCGATCTGCCGCTTGACGCGTTCTACGGGAAGTGCGTCGTGAAGGCCTGGGACGGCTCCATCCCTCAGGGTTGCGAGCGGCTTCTGTTGCGGGGCGGCCACTCGCTAACCGCAACGGATGCCGAGCTGATCGCGCGGTCGGGGGTTCGGCTGTTGGGCGTCGAAGGGCTAAGCGTGGGCGAAGGCGAGACCACGAACGATGTCCACATGACGCTTCTGGGCGCAGGCGTCATTCCTCTCGAAGGGCTGGCTCTGACTGAGGTTCGCGACGGCGAGTACGTCCTATCCGCAATGCCGCTTAATCTGGGCAAATGCGACGGCTCGCCTGTCCGTGCTGTTTTGATCGAAGGAATTTTATGAAGCTCGAGCGGTTGCGTCACGCCGCCTTCCCCGCCCCGCCTAATCCGTAGCCTTGAAATTGTATAGAGGACGGATTCGTTCCAGGATTTCGGCCGTGGGATCTATCTGCGCCACGATTTCGTCCATGCTCTTGTAGGCCATCGGGGATTCGTCCAAAGTCTCCATGACCACGCAGGTGGAAAACACGCCGTCCATCTCCGCTTTGTACCGTTCCATGGACAAGCTGCGGAATGCGGCGGCGCGGCTCATCAAGCGTCCCGCCCCATGGGGGGCGGACTCGTTCCAGTCAAGGTTGCCGCGTCCTCGGCAAATCAGGCTGCCGTCACGCATGTTGATGGGTATCAGGAATATTTCGCCCGCCTTGGCTGACACCGCCCCTTTGCGCAGCAACATCTCATCCGTGTCTATGTAGTTGTGGATCGTGGTGAAGCGCGATTTCTCGCCAAGCCCCATATGTTCCATAACTACCGAGACCATTGCGCGTCTGTTCAGCTCGGCGAACTGTTGGGTTATTTTCATGTCATGGATGTAGTCCTCGAACAGCTCGCCCTCAACGTAGGCCAGATCTTTGGGCAGAGATACGCGGTTTTTATCCCTCAGCGACTTCACTTCCTTCTGGATCTCACGCTCGCGCCCCTCGGCCTTTAGCCGCGCCACGGCCTCCGCTATTTGGCCCCTCGCGCCGCTGTGTAGTGCGCGGAAGCCCTCGTTCTGGTAATAGGCCGCCACTTCTGTACCCAAGTGACGGCTGCCCGAGTGGACGACCAGGTACAATTCATCCGCCTCGTTCCTGTCGATTTCGATGAAGTGGTTGCCGCCGCCCAAAGTCCCGATTGAACGATTGGCGCGATCCAAACTGATTCTTCCTACGCAACGCAGTTGCGTCAGGTCTATCTCGCGGCTCAGCGGGTGAGGCTCCCCACGCACTTCGAAGCCGCAAGGTATATGCTTGCGTATGGCCGCGTCCAACTTGGCGAAGTCGATCTCTCTTTGCGCCAGCCTGACTGTCTCCATGCCGCAACCGATATCCACGCCAACCATGCCTGGCGCTACTTTATCCGTGACGGTCATGGTCGTGCCGATTGTGCAACCCATGCCCGCGTGGACATCAGGCATGACGCGGATTTTACAACCTGAGAATTCTGCCCGATCGCAGACCGCCTGAATCTGTCTTGCCGCGTTTTCTTCGAGAGCGGCGGCGAAACAGATAGCAGTGTTGTGTTTTCCCTTTATTTCAATCATAGCGTTCGCGCGCCTTTCATCGCCCATGTCGCCGGAACAGCAAGTCTGTTCCCCCGCTGACCGATATGCTGTCTGCGGACGGTCACGTTGAGCGTATCAGCCATAAAAACACTTACCTTTCTGTGTTGTGATTGCAGGGCAGTATTTGCCGACGTCGCTAAGTTTGAAGTCATTGTTCGCCTGTCTGAACTCAACGACCTCATTCTCCCGGTTTTCTATCAGTCCCCGCAAGATGCCAGGCAGTTCCGCGTTCATTTTGTCTATATCATTTGCTCCTTGCTTTGCTGATGTTGCAGCCGCGAAGCTGCCCGGCGAAATCGTAAATGCCGTCAACCTGCTGTAAGCCGCTGGCGGTTTTCCAGTTATAGCTACGCTCCGCTCGTTCCGGCTTGTCCTGCTTCTCGTAATCCGGTGTCTGTTCACGCTTGCGGCGAGCGGCTTAAAGAACGTCGGCCACGCTCTCTGCTGGCGTGTCGGCATGAGCCATCGGTTTAACTGGCAATATTTGGAGCGACAATTGAACTTGCAATTCGCATTATCTATCAAGATTATAATATTTTTCTTGACTTCTGTCAATAGTAAATGTATAATGTATTCAGGTACACTATTGGGGGATTCAGATTCTCTATTTTTTAGGTGAGTATGTATGGCGATACAGGGCATGGATTTATTCAATATCAGCGATGACTTTTTTGAGTTCGCCGCGCTTTTTTCAGAGAGCGGAGTAATTATTAATGAACGTTCATATAAATGCGGGCAGATTTTGACCGAATTTTTAAACTATGATTCTTCCGAGTACCGTAAACGCTTTAAGCTATTTGATTATGCTTGGAATGTTGTTCACGGAACTAAGCATGATAATTTTGAAGACCACCGTGAAGGTTTTTTTACGATGCAAAAAGTAGCAAACAGCTTGAATGAAATTATTTACGATATGCCGCTGTATCGGGATTTTGATATTGACAAAGAATATTTGGAGAAAATATTTACCTATGATGAGGAATACATCAAGGTTTCGTTTGAAAAGCCGGACGATGAACGTCTAAAGGAGGAAATGTTTTTGGCGGGAATTAATCCCGTCATCCGATCTGTCCGGCGTTATTACGATTTGATGAAGGCGCTTGATTTGATTGACGTGAGCTACCGTCAGTTGATAAAAATTCTTCATTCAAAAAACGCTGATTATGCAACTATACTCAGCGGTTTTGATAATTTGCTATGTAACAATCCCACGCCGGAGAATGATTTTTTCGCGGATAAAACTACCGTTACGATAACTTATGAAACTCACAGCGACATTTCCGGTAAGCCGGAGGTTTTTGAGAAAATGGCGTTCAAAAGTTTGGGCGATTTTATTTTCGTTGAAGTGTTTAAGTCTGTGATGCGCGGTTCCGCTCCGAAAAAGTGTAAAAACTGCGGACGGTATTTCCTGTTGGAAAAAGGATATTATTACGAATTCTGCGAAGGAGCCGCACCGGACGAGGACGGAAAGACCTGCCGCGACGTTGGAGCGACAAAATCCTTCCGTGACAAGGTAAAAAACAATCCAATCTGGGAAGCACATCAACGGGCATATAAAAAATATTACGCTCGGATATTGAAAAAAACTATGAGCAAACCGGATTTCAATGATTGGGCAGGAGCTGCTGGAAAAATCCGTGACCGCGCACTTGCGGAATGGGAGAAGGATCAGAAAAAGCCTGAAAACGAACGGGCATTTGACCTTAACGCATATGTGCGGGAATTGAACTATATTTGATGGAGGAGAAAAATAAAAATGAGAATACTATTGATAGCGCCTGATTTAGAGAGTAAATTCAAAAAATCACCGAAAGGATTTAATATCCCATATCCAATTATGTTCTCTACATGTGGTTTGCAACTTTTGGCTGCGTTGACGCCAGAGGAGTATTATGTCCGAATTGTGGACGAGACTGTAAACGAAAGGGTTCCATACGACGAACACTGGGATTTAGTCGGGATTACCATGATGACAACGCAATCATCTCGTGGATACGTTATCGCCGATAAATTCAGAGAAAAGGGAGTGAAAGTCGTTATCGGCGGATATCATGCCTCTGTTTTGCCGGAAGAAGCTCTGCAACATTGCGATGCGGTTTGTGTCGGGGAAGGCGAACGCGTATGGCAAAATATATTGAACGACGCCGCGCATGTAAAACTGAACGGAATTTACAAATGCGATGAGCTTATTCCGCTTTGTGAAGCGCCATGGCCTAAAAGAACACTTGTAAGGGACAAGCGCTTCGGATTGAAAAATTTTATCCAAACAAGCCGAGGCTGCCCCAAGCATTGTTCTTTTTGCTCAATAATAAAATTTTTTGGTAATACATATCGCACAAGACCTGTTGAAGATGTTATAAATGAGATAAAATATCTTAAAAAGACACATCAACTCAAGTGGAATTATGTGTTCTTTAGTGATGATAATATTTGCGGGAATCCACAATACGCAAAGGAGCTTTTCAAGGCGCTTATTCCGCTTAAAATACGATGGGGATCACAATGCTCGATTTCTATTGCGCAAGATGAGGAATTGTTGGCTCTCGCAAAGAAAAGCGGTTGCGTGGCGCTTGCAATTGGTTTTGAGTCTGTTTCAGACAGCAGTTTGGAGCAAGCGAATAAGAACGCAGGAACTGTTGAGGGGTATAAGGAAGCCATACGAAAAATCCATGAACACAAAATTGCCATTTTCGGGTTATTTATCTTTGGTTTTGACACCGATGATAAAAACGTATTCGCGGATGTTAAAAGTTTTGTTGAAGATAATTATTTGGAATATGCCATGTTTTCTGTATTGACGCCATTGCCCGGCACAAAGTTTTTTGATGAATTTAAAGCTGACAACCGCTTGATTCATACCAATTGGTCGGATTACGATTTTCAACATGTTGTTTTCAAGCCCAATAATATGACCGCGCAAGAATTGCAAGACGGCAGATATAATACGGCAAAATCGATACATTCTTGGCGGTCAATATTACATCGAGTGTTGGGGGCTAAAACAAATCTTATCTTTCCTTTGACTATGAATTGGGCAATGCGTAGATTATATAAACATTTACCGAGGATTTAGCGATGAAGATATTATTTATTTTACCTTATGACAATACATATCACAGACGCGGCAATTTCACGCGTTCCCTTTCCTATGCTCCGCTTACGTTGGCGACGCTTGCGGCATTAGTCCCCGCTGAGTTGAACGCTGATATAACAATCATTGATGAGGGCGTTGATGAGCCTTTGACGGAAGGGGATTTTGATATTGTCGCGGTGACCTGCGTTACATCAAGCGCAAAAAGAGCATATTCGCTATGCCGGTACTGGAAAGAAAAAGGCAGTTATACTATATTGGGCGGATCACATCCCACTCTAATGCCTGATGAGGCTAACGGATTTGCCGACAGCGTATTTATAGGGCTTGCAGAAAAAACATTTCCTCAATTTTTTGAAGATTTTACGAAGGGGACGCCAAAGCCTGTATATCGGGCGGAACAAAAATGTGGATTGCTCTCTATGCCGACTCCCCACAGGGATTTATTAAGCAAGGAATATATGAAAATTCCCACGGTGATCGCAAACAGAGGATGCCATAATAATTGTTCGTTTTGTTCTATTCCTCGGCTTTACGGGAATGACGGTTTTGCGCGTCCGATAGGCGAATTTATTGAAGAAGTTAAATCGCTGAAACAAAAGAGATATATCCTTCTTGATCCTAATTTGTCATCGAACAGGGAGTATGCGATAGAACTTTTTAAAACGCTTGCTCCCTTGAAAGTTAAATGGGGCGGGTTGACAACAATAGATGTAGCCGAGGACATAGAGTTGTTTGATTTAATGGTTAAGAGCGGATGCGGCGGCATTCTCGCAGGATTTGAAAGCGTTAATGATGATAGCTTGAAAGGCGTTGGCAAGAATACGAACCAAGTATCAAAGTATAAACAAGCCGTGTCGAAGTTTCACGGGGCGGGAATACCCGTTTTGGGATGCTTTGTTTTGGGCTTTGATAATGATACCGTGGAAAGCTTGTATGATATGGTTGAGGTTATAGATGAAATTGGGATTGATGTTCCGAGGTTTTCTATTTTGACGCCCTTCCCCAATACATCCCTGTTTGAACAGTACGACCGGCAAAACAGAATAATAACAAAAGATTGGGATAAATACGATACGATGCACGTTGTTTTCGAGCCGAAAAATATGACGCCACAGGAATTGCAACAAACATTTTATGATGTTTGGCAAAAAGCATATAAAACCAAAAGAATAATGCGGCGAGGGCATAACAGTAAGCGCAACATATTTTTGAATTTATTGACCAATATAGGGTTCAAGTATTATGCGAGGAGGCTGCCAAATGCTTAAAGGAACAGTAATCCGAATTAAAGATTTGACGGGCGCGCAAATGAAAAGTATGTATCTGATAATGACTAAATACTTTGACAACATAATCGAAAGCGCCTTTTACGATGATTTATCAAGAAAAGAAGACGCCGTTCTTCTTTGCGATGAAAATGGCATTATACACGGGTTCACTTCTCTTGCGATATTTCCGCAGGATGAAAGTACGCAGCTTATATTTTCAGGCGATACAATTATCGAAAAAGAACATTGGGGTAAAAGCGATTTGCACTCGATCTGGTTAAAAAACGCGCTCGCCCATGCCGGAAAATTTAATGGCAAAACATATTGGCTGCTCTTATCAAAGGGTATTAGAACGTATAAGTTTTTGCCGACGTTTTTTAATGAGTTTTATCCCCACGTTGATACCGATACACCAAATGAAATACAGAAAATAGTGGATAGGTTTGCCCGGGAGCAATTCGGGGACAAGTATCAAAACGGAGTATGGGTTGCCGGTAAGGATTTTTTGAAAGAAGACTTTGCCGTTATAAGGGAAGAACAGCTAAAAAATAAGACTGTTGCCTTTTTCTTAGAGAAAAACCCGGATTACAAGAGGGGTAATGAGCTTGTATGTATAACAGAGTTAAGCGTTGATAATCTTAATCGGGCCGGGAGGAAAATACTTGGTGTATAGAAAATTAGAAAAAATAATATCAAGCAATCAGCATACAGCCTATGGTGAACGGTATGCTTTTTGTGATATTAAAAATATTGCCGAATTTCAAAAGAAAGTTCCGATCACTGTGTACGAGGATTATATCCCGTACATAGAAAAGATTAAAAAAGGAGAACAGAACGTATTGACGGCGGAACCGGTCTTATTATTAGAGCCGTCAAGCGGTTCAACATCCACAAAAAAGCTAATTCCTTATACAAAAGGATTGAAGCGTGAGTTTTCATCCGCCATCGGCAAGTGGCTATTGGACTTAAACAAGCACTTCCCCCGGTTGAAATATGGGCAAGTCTATTTTTCAATAACACCGCAGGCTGCTTGTAACGATGGAATTGTTGGGTTTAACCGTGACGATGAGTACATAGGCGGGAGATTAGGGCGGATTGTCGCCAATAAATTCTGCGTTCCTGATAGCGTGAAAAACATTGCTGATATGGAGGAGTTTTGGCTTGCGACAGTCGAATATATTAAGCGCGCTAAAAATCTAAGGTTTGTTTCGATATGGAACCCGACATTTTTACTGATTATGCTTGAAAAAGCTAAAATGCCGGCAAAGGAACTGTTCCCGCAGTTGGAGGTTATAAGCTGCTGGGCGGACGGCAATTCAAAGCCCCTCGCCGAAAGATTGCAAAAGGATTTCCCTGATGTCTATATTCAGCCGAAGGGCTTGCTTGCGACCGAGGGGATTATGACAATTCCGATTGAGGACATTGGCAAGCGGCTAACCAATTCACACTTCTTTGAGTTTGTTGATAAAAACGGCGATGTGCGGTTAAAGGATGAGCTTGACATTGGCGAAGAATACGAAATAATTATCACAACTTCCGGCGGGTTTTACAGATATAACATGGGCGATATTGTACAGTATAACGGCAATTACTGTTTCGATTTTATCGGAAGAAGTGGTAATATTTCGGACTATTTCGGTGAAAAGCTCAACGAGGTTCACGTTAGGAACATCATAGCCGGAGACGGGTTCAGGCTCCTCGTTCCGACCGGAAATAGATATACGCTTTATTCGGAAACAAACCTTGACATTGATAAAATAGACGAAGCGTTGCGTGAGAATTTCCATTATGATTATTGCAGGGAATTGGGTCAGTTGGAAAAAGCTGAGCTTGTAATAATACAGAATGGTGAACAACAATATATAGATAACTGTTTGAATTTCGGAATGCGGCTCGGCGATATAAAGCCGACCTGCTTATCAAACAGGCAGGGGTGGGTGTTCAAATGAAAATAGCTTTTCTATCCCCCGCGGGGGCTATGCACAGATATAACGGAAGTTTCGGGCGTGGCTTGCACTACGCTCCGCTTACGATGACTACTCTTGCCGCTCTTGTTCCGCAGGAGCTGAACGCGGAGCTTGTGATATACGATGAAACCATTGAACCGATACCGCTTGATTTGCAAGCGGACATCGTTGCAATAACTGCTATAACGGGGACAAGCTCGCGCGCGTACAAGTATTGCGACTATTTCCGTTCTAAAGGAATTACCGTATTTTTAGGAGGCGTGCAGCCTACTCTCGACCCGACGGAAGCGCAGAAACATTGCGATAGTTTATTTGTAGGCATTGGTGATTATACCTTTTCGAAAGCAATAACCGACTACATAAATGGCGCCCTACAACCCGTATACCGTCAATCGTGCGAAAATATTACGCTTGCCGGACGTCCGATTCCGAGAAGGGATTTGTTAAAGCCGAAAGCATATATAACTCATAATTCCGTTGAAGCTGTGCGCGGCTGTCCGTTGCCCTGCACTTTTTGCGCCTACCCTGCCGCTTTTGGCAAACAAGTTATTTGCAGACCCGTTAAAGATGTTATCGCCGAGATAGAGCAGCTAAAAGGCAAATATGTTCTGTTCCCCGACGTGAACTTAATCGCGGATATGGAATATGCCAAAGAGTTGTTTACGGCGATGATACCGCTGAAAAAACGGTGGTTCGGGCTAACTACATCAAGCGTGGCATTCGATAAAGAGTTTTTCAAAATTCTTGAAAAAAGCGGTTGCAAGGGGATTTTAATAGGTTTTGAGAGTGTAAACCAAACGGCGCAGGGCTACATAAAAAAGGGTGTGAACAAGACCGAAAACTACGAAACTCTTGTAAAAGAATTACACGACATCGGCGTTCTTGTAAACGGTTGCTTTGCTTTTGGTGGCGATAACGATGAAAAGGATGTCTTTGAACGGACTGTTGAGATGGTTATGAAAATGAGAATAGACTTACCGCGTTATTCCATTTTAACCCCTTTCCCGAATACAGAATTGTACCGTGAGTTGTTTTCACAAGGACGGATATTTGAGCATGATTTGGCAATGTATGACGTTGAGCACGTTGTATTTGAGCCTAAGAATATGACGGTGGACGAATTATATATGGGTACAGAATGGGCGTGGCGGGAAACATACAAGACGGACAATATCTTAAAAAGAATAAACAAACTGAGTGGAATAAGCTATATTACTAACTTTGCGTATCAAGGATATGCTGATAAATTTATTAAGTTTACAAAAGAAGTTATGTGCGATAACTCTGACATCCCGGAGGTGAACGTATGAAGTTGCTGTTTATACAGCCCGCTATCGGGCGAAAAGATGGCGAGGAATATATCGGAACATGGAAAATGGAGCCGCTGACAATTGCTACGCTAAAAGCTCTTACGCCGGTTGGAATTGACACACTTTTCTTTGATGACCGCATTGAGGATATTGATTACGATGCCGACGTTGATTTAGTTGCGATTACCGTTGAAACCTACACGGCGAGTCGTGCGTATAAGATCGCGAACAGATTCAGGGAAAGAGGAATAACCGTTGTTATGGGTGGTTATCATGTTACCTCTGTTCCTGATGAAACTTTGGAATATAGTGACAGCATTATTGTCGGGAACGCCGAAAATGTTTGGGCGCAAATGCTTGATGATTTTCAAAATACACGGTTACAAATCAGGTATGACGGCGAGCGTGGCGGCATACCAAAAATGCCCGACAGGAGCATTTACGCCAATAAAAAGTATCTACCCATTACTCTGATGGAAACAGGGCGGGGTTGCCCGCATACTTGTGAATTTTGTGCCATAACAGCTTATTATTGCGGAAAATATATACCGCGCCCGGTTAGCGATATAGTTGAAGAAATTAAGCAGTCAAAAAACAAGATAGTATTCTTTGTTGATGATAACATAACTGCGCGGCGCGAACACTTAATGGAGATATGCAAGGCGTTGACTCCTTTGAAAATCAAATGGACGAGTCAGGTATCGCTGTTAATCGCCAAAGACGATGAATTATTAAAGGCTATGAAGGACAGCGGTTGTCAAGTGGTTTTAATAGGATTTGAAAGTCTTGATAAAGATAATCTTGACCAAATGAACAAAGGTTGGAACTATAAGCTCGGCGAACGCGACGAACTTGTGCAAAAAATTCACAAGTTGGGCATAGGGATTTACGCTACTTTTGTATTCGGGTTCGATTACGACGTCGCCGGAATTTTTGACGATACCGTTAGATTCGCAATGAAGCATAAGTTTTTCTTCGCGGCGTTCAATCATTTGTTGCCATATCCCGGCACACCCCTTTATGAACGCCTACAAAAAGAAAAGAGGCTGTTGTATGACAAATGGTGGCTCAAAAACGATTATAAATATGGTGATATTCCGTATCAGCCGAAACAAACATCGCCGGAAGAGTTGAAAGATTTATGCGCTGACGCAAGGAGAAGTTTTTTTAAGCCGTTGAATATACTTAGACGAGGGATCGCGGCTGTTTTCAGAAATCCGAATCCGGTTATTACAGCGATTTTCTTTTCTCAAAATAAAGCGCTGGGGAATGAAGTTGACCGAAAGCTCAACCTTCCGGTCGGCGTGGGTCTTGACGAAGGAGGGGCGAAATAATGGGGTATAGTTATGAGTTCGCCACTGAGCAGGACGGTGAGGAAATTTCAAGGTTGCTTGAAGATGTAGAATTTAAGGGCGAAATATCCATTGCATATTGCCGCAGACCGAATGCCGTACTCTCCCTTGCAAAAGACGGAGATAAATCTACTTTTGTGATAGCCAAGGACAATGACGGAAAGATTGTCGGCGTCGGCGCTTGTGTTATTAAGGGCGATATTGCATATTTGACAGGACTTCGGGCAATTAGGAGGACTAATATTCCTAAGTGTTATGAAATGCTACGTGGATTTTGCGCTCAGAATAATGTGCGGCTTACATACACAACGATACTTTCGGATAATATTAGCGTTCAAACAATGCTCGAAAAGAAACGCGCCAATATGCCATATTACCTTAGACACTCCGAATGGGTGGTTAATATAATACGGAAAAACCTTAAAATTAAGGATAAAAACAGGCTTGTTAAAAGTGGGGGGGGTTATGTGTTGGAAAATCCGCACGGCGAGGAGCTTGCGCGGGGGAAAGTGGTAGAACAATGGGATTATAAACAATATGTCGTTAAGCGCTACGGCTGGAAGTTGAAACTGGCAAAGCGCTTTTTTAAATGGATGCCGAACGAGAATGAGGTGTTAAAGTTTTTTACGCTTCGTGAGGTGGCGGCAAAAGACAACACCGCGCTCGAAAGCTTTTTAAGGCATACTTCGCGCTTGCCGCTTGAGGGTAACTTCTTTCTTTATGGAGGGGCATTTTGTCCGGTAAAATCAATAAAATACAAGAGTATCGTTTATATCGTTGATTGGGATAAAACGATTGAGGATGTTTCAAATATACAGTTAAATGTTGAAATATCGGATTTATAATGCTTTGGAGGGTGAGCGAAATGTCAAAATTCACATTGCCATTAAGCTGGCAGGAAGATTACTTTGAAAAAATCAACTTTGAGGATGTTGTCGAAGTCTATGGAAAGTCGCGTGAAGATTTTTTAGGTGGAGGCAAGTCCTCTATGCAGTCACCGGAGCCATCAAAGAAAATGGCTGAACAAACAATTAAAACGGCTCACGCGAGGGGGCTTGGAGTAAATTATTTGTTAAATATGTGCGTTTGTCAATGATGAGAACCATAGTAAGGGGGGGAATCTTTCCCCGATATGGTTTTTACGCTACGGCAATCCTAACGAGCCGTAGGCGAGGAAGGCTTGCTGCGGCGGCGCGTTGCCTCTTTTGAAAGTCTCTCTGATTGCCGCCTCTTCCGCTGCCGTATGTTGATTCGGGTGGCTCTTGGGCCGAAGCGACCGCTCCAGAAGCGACCGCCATGTCCCGTCATGCCGCTTGCGCCGTCGTTTTACGCTCGACAGGCTCACACCGTGCTTCTGCGACGCGTAACTCTTGCCTTTTTTGTTCGCGCGCGCTACTACTGATTTACGCGCCTTCGCTTCCTGTGTTAATCTGTTCGTTAGAGAAACCCTCCTGCCTATGGCGATGTCTTGTCGTGATGGCATCTTACCATATCAGGACTTGGGTTTCTCTCTTTATTGGTTCACATCATTGTACATCATACACGTCGGCTTTTTGCAAATAAAAAATCGATTTTTGTATTACATTTGTCACACGTTTTTGATATACTGTTATTAGAGCAGTCGAAAGGAGTTTTTTGCTATGGCTAAGACAGCGGTTATCAACGTCCGTACCGAACCGAACATTAAAGCGCAGGCAGAAAGCCTGTATAAGAGCATGGGCGTCTCCCTTACCGACGCAATCAATATGTTTCTTTACAAGTCCATCGACTTTCGCGGGCTTCCGTTTGAACTCGTCCGCGAAATCCCCAACTCTGAGACCATCGCCGCCATGAGGGAAGCGGAAGACATCTCAAGCGGAAGAGTCGAGGCAAAGGCGTATTCGTCCTTCAAAGACATGCTTGACGACGCCCTCGCCGAAGATGGGGAGAACTAAGCCTTGCTGGACTTAAAACAAACCACGCAGTTCAGAAAGGACTTGCGGCGCATGGCGAAGCGCGGCGCGGACATGACGCTTCTTGACGAGGTCATCATCTTGCTGCGGAGGCGCGAGCCGTTACCGGAGAAGTATCGAGACCACCCGCTTACGGGCAACTGGATAGGCCACCGCGACTGCCATATTATTCCTGACTGGCTGCTGATTTACCGGATTGACGACAACGCCTTGATTCTGACCGCAACCAGAACGGGGACACACGCTGAAATTTTTCAACAATAGATTCCGAAGGGAGGCCGTTTGCCCCTCCCCGCCCCCCAAGGGCCGCGAGCCTCTGGGTTTTTTTATTTTACCCTGAAAGCCTCCTGCCAAACAAGAGGAGCCGACCTTTGGCCGTCAATATGCCTTAATTCGATATAAAAATATAATAATTATGTTTAATATATTTATGGCGCGTTCTATATACGATATAACAATGATGTAGCCTAACGTCCAGCCTGTCGTTAGCTTGTGTTTCCGTCTGCGTTATCTCCACGGCCTGGAATGGGACGCCGCCGCCGAGGCCATGGGCTACAGCCTGTCGCAGGCCTACGCGCTCCACGGCCTCGCTCTGAAGGAGCTGCGCGCCGGCGCGCGGGAGGAGCCATGAGGCTTCGGCTCCAAAAAAGTGTTTCAACCCGCGTTACCGTGAAATGCCCCAAGGTTCGCGGCCTTAGGGGGCCAGGAGGGCCAGATGCTTATCGCCTCCTGTTGTTTTGCCTGGCTAGGATTACTGCCAGGCTAAATATCACAACAAGAAAAACCTTTGCATCGTAGAAATGCTGTACCACGGATATTTCTGTGCAGGCAAAAACGTGAATATGGATTGGCTGGACAATAAATATGCAAAATGTTATTATCGATCAACCCGGAGCATGTAGACAACATCGTCAGCGGGGCGAAACGGTATGAGTTCCGTAAGGTGAGACGCCGCTCAGACGTCAACCGCATCGTCATCTACGCCACCGCTCCACGCAAAGAGGCCATAGGGGAAGTCGTCATAGAAGCGATAATTGAGGACGATGTCGTTAATGTCCGGCATCTGACGAAAAGAGCCGCCGGCATCACTTACGAATTCTTTCAGGCTTACTATAAGGGCAAGAAAAAGGCGATTGCCTATAAACTTGGTGAGCTTGAACTTTTCGACGAACCAAAACGCCTCGAAGATTATGGCGTCCGCTATGCCCCGCAGTCCTTTGCCTACTTGGACCCGACCACCTAACCAGCCGATGTATGTCCGCACAATCGCGCCAGAAGTACTGACGCGATTTTTTTTAGGCGCTCGGCGGGCGCCGGAGGGGAAAAAGGCCTGTTTAGAGGGGCGTTTCTGTCTTTGCGCTCCACCAATGGCCAAAACCGCCGAAAATACGCTATTTATCCCCGTGTCCCCGCGATACATAAAAACACAAGCCGATCGTCGGGTAGACGGTACGGATTGCGTAGAGGTTTAGAACCTCCGACAATGCTGATTTTCAGCCGTTTTCGAGGGTGTGACGGGGTGTGTGACGCAGTTCTGAGGGTGATTCAGGGTGATTATTCCCCTAATCGCCGGAAGCCCGCGCCCAAAGGAAAAACCCTTGAAACCGTTGGAATTTCAAGGGCTTTTTTTGGAGGCGACACCCGGATTTGAACCGGGGAGTAGAGGTTTTGCAGACCTTTGCCTTACCACTTGGCTATGTCGCCCAATCTCCGCCGACGCGCCCGTCGGGCAAAGGGGGAACCGCGCCATATGAAGCGCGACCCCCCAAGGCAAGAATTTGGCTAGGGTAGGAGGATTCGAACCTCCGAGTGACGGAATCAGAATCCGTTGCCTTACCGCTTGGCGATACCCCAACGTCATCACGGGAAACGTCTCGTCCCCTGCGCCGCGCCAGACTCGGCACATGCGGAAAGACGGGACACATGGGGTGGGTAGCGGGATTCGAACCCGCGCGTACAGGAGCCACAACCCTGGGTCTTGACCACTTGACGATACCCACCATATTCATACGCCTGCCTCTCAGCCTCTCATGGCGCCCCGCCACAAAAGACTTAGCCGACGCTTCAGGCCGCATCCTAGCGAATGGTAGCGGCGGGTGGAGTCGAACCACCGACCTTCCGGGTATGAACCGGACGCTCTGACCAACTAAGCTACGCCGCCATATCCTACCGCTATGACTCTAAACGACCTACGCGTGTCAAAACACCGTAATTGAAATATTAACATTTTATTGGCGCGATGTCAAGACTGTTCGTTGATTTTATATGGCTATTTGACGCCGTCCTAAAAAAAGGGCGGTGTAAAATAGTTGTGGATGAGGCGGTCGGCTGGGGCTCGGGGGCGCGGCGCCCCGATTCGATCCGAGGGACGGGCGGCCCGCCCCCTTAGCAGGGCGGGCCGCCCGTCCCAAC
>JAIRPE010000030.1 GCA_031257175.1 Eubacteriales Family XIII. Incertae Sedis bacterium
TCCCCACTTCTCAATACAATTAATCCTATTCCCTTCCCGGGGGCCCGGGGGGGTGGGGACGGCGGGGCGCGCCTTGGCGCGACCGCCCTTCCGTCTTTTTGATCAAACCAGGCCCGCGACGAACCTCGCCGCCTCGTCGAAGCCCTCCCCTGTCTTGCAGGAGACCTTGAAAACAGGGACTCCCTTGTTCAGCCGTCTGACCCCTTCCGTGAAGAACTCCTCGTCGAAGTCCAGATAGGGCAACAGGTCGGCCTTGTTCAGGATGATCACGTCGGCCTTCTCGAAAGCCAGCGGGTATTTGTAAGGCTTGTCCCCGCCTTCGGTGGCCGAGCAGACCAGCATTTTCACGTGTTCGCCTATGTTAAACTCCGCCGGGCACACCAGATTGCCTATGTTCTCTATGAACAGCAGGCCCCCGCCGCCGAAATCCATGCCTTCGGCGGCGCTTTTTATCATTGGCGCGTCCAGATGGCAGGCGCCGAAGGTGTTGATCTGCTCGGTGGGTATGCCTAGCCCCCTTAAATCCCTCGTGTCTATGTCGGACTCTATGTCGCCCTCTATCACGTAGGACGGACGTCCCCCCATACGGGAAATGAGGTTCTTCAGGACGCTTGTCTTTCCCGCGCCCGGCGCGCCCATCACGTTGACGACGAAAACGCCTTTCTTGCTCAATTCCTCGTTCGTCGCGGCCGCTATGCGGTCGTTCTCCTGGTAGACGTCCTCCATGACCTCTACTTTTTTTGTCATATTTTCCATATTCACACTTTCTTTCGCGGGGCAGCGCGGCCCTCGCGGCACCCTCTCACTCTCTTCGCCCGTCGGCCAATACTCCCCCGCATTCAAAACGTCGCCTTGAAGCGGATTAGCGGATGCTATCTTCCGACGCCCGCCGCTTCGGGGCTTCGCCCCTCCCGCCTCGCGCCGCCGTTCCCATCAGCATCAGTCCTGGCGGACGGTTATCGACTCTATGTAAAGCTCCCGCCCTATGTCCGTGGGCTCCCCCTCGCCGCCGCACTCGCCGCAGGCGAAGGAGAAGGGCTGCCGCCGAAACAGCGCGCCGCAGGAGGCGCAACGCAACTTGGGGGCCACGGGCTTTATCTCCAGGACGGCGCCCTCGCACATGCCTCCCTTGGACAGCGCGTCGAAGTACATCTGTATGGACTCGCCTATGAATCCCGACTGCTCGCCCACCACCAGAACGATGCTCTCAACCTTAGAAGCACGGGATTCCCTCCCGTGCTTCTCCGCCAGTCGTATTATGTTTTCCGTCAAGGGCAGCTCGTGCATCCCAAACTCCCTGCCGGCCCGCTTGGCGCCGTCCCGCCGAAAGCGGGCCGCGCCCTCGTCGGGCTACTCAAACCTCAGGCTTGTCTTGGGGCAGGCGTCCACGCAGATGGCGCAACTGACGCACGCCGCCATATCCACGCTCCAGGCGTTCTCGCCCTCCGTCTCCCCCGTCTCCTTGTTCTTCTTGGCGCGGCTCACGGTCAGCGCGTCCTGGGGGCATTTCTTGGCGCAGATGCCGCAAAAAACGCAACTGTCGTCACAGACCAGCTTCTCTCCCCCTGCCGCCGCGCCTGCGGCTTCGCCCGCCGCGCCGCTTTCGGATTTGCCGTCCGCCTTGCCGCCCGCGCCGCCTTCCGTCCCGTCCCCTTCGGACTTTTGGAACCTGTCAACTATCTTTATCACGTCGGGAATAGTGTAGTCCGGCTCGTTCATCAGGCATTTCTTGGGGCAAACCTCCACGCAGCAGCTGCATTGGATGCATTGCATGCGCTGTATGGTCCAGGACTTCTCATCCCTGGACACGGCCAACGCGTCCGTCGGGCATTTTTTCGCGCAAATGCCGCAGAAAATGCAGCTTTCGACGTCTATCTCGATGTGGCCGCGCGTCCGCTCCTGCCAATCCCTCTTTACCACGGGGTACATGAGGGTGGCCGGCCTTCGGAACAGGCTCCTCATAATCATCCCGCCTATTTTCAATATCGCCACGCTCCCACCTACCTTTCCGTACAGCTGATACAGGGGTCTATCGTCAGAATGAGCATGGGCACGTCGGCCAGCTCACAGCCCTGCAGCGTCTTTACCATAGCGGGTATGTTCATGTTGGTGGGAGTCCTCACGCGCATTCTCTCAAGAAATTTCGACCCGTTCCCCACGGAGTAGTAATAGGCTTCCCCCCTGGGCTGCTCCATTCGGGCCACGAATTCCCCCGAGGGGCTGCCCTTCACGGCGACGGCGATTTCCCCGTCGGGCATGGTCGCGACCAGGCGCGCTATGATGTCGATGGACTGGTAGACCTCCCGTATCCTGACCTTGCACCTGGCGTAGCAATCCCCGTCCGTCTCGACGACGGGCTCGAAATCCAGCCGCCCGTAGGCGCCGTGCCCGTCCAGGCGTATGTCCAGCGGCACCCCCGACGCCCTGGCCATGGGCCCCACGGCGCAAAGCTCCGCGGCCTCCGCGGTCGAGAGGACGCCCACGCCCACCAGCCTGTTTTTCACGGAATAGTCGTCCAGGAACACCTTGGACAGCGTGGTGAACTCTTTCTTTATGCCCTCCAGTATGTCCGCTATGCCCTTAAGCTCCTCGTTGGAGACGTCCTTCCTGACCCCGCCCACCTTGCAGACGGAGAATATGACACGGCCTCCCGTGGTACGCTCCAGTATGTCCAGAACCGTTTCCCTGATCCTCCAGCTGTGCATGAACAGGCTCTCGAAGCCGAAACCGTCGGCCAGCAGGCCCAGCCACAGCAGATGGCTGTGTATCCTGGACAGCTCGTGCCATATAGTCCTCAGGAACTCGCCCCTCTCGGGCACCTCTATGCCCATGTTGCCCTCCACGGACTTGCAGTAGCCCCAGCCGTGGCCGAAGCTGCAAATGCCGCAGACCCTCTCTATGACGTAAACCATCTCGGTGAATTCACGCTTCTCCACCAGCTTTTCCAGTCCCCTGTGGATGTATCCTATCGAAGGTATGGCCTCCACCACCTTCTCGTCCTCTATGACCAGATCCAAGTGGACCGGCTCCGGCAGGACGGGGTGCTGCGGCCCGAAGGGTATGACAGTCCTCTTACTCATCCTCTCCTCCTTCCTTCGCGGCCTGCGGGTTCCAAGGCGTGGGGATGGCGGTCTTGAAGAAATGCCCGCCGTAATCCAGCGCCAGGTTCTTGAACTTGAACCCGAACAAATCCCTGATTTCATTCTCATATATGAAGGCGGGCCAATAAATGCCCGTTATGCTGGGCAACTCCGCGCCTTCGCCGACGACCGCCTTTAGGTTCATAAGCTCGTAATCCTTGTCAAAGCTGTACAATATCTGGAACTCGTCCTTGACCTTGGACGCGCACATCTGCCCCAGCCGATAACCGTCGCCCTTCAAGTCCTGCACCGCGTTCAAAATATCCCCAACGGCGACGGGGACGATTTTCTGTATCAAATGCTTGCCTTCAGCCATTTTGCCCCCCTTTCCCCTCTGCCTCGGCGCCTTCGTCAGGCTCGATCCTCGCGTCGGGCTCAGCCGAAGCCTTCTCAGACCCCTCGGCGTCCTCATCCGCGGCGGCGCCGACTTCCGTCGCGGGGCCGTCCGCCCCGCCCGCCTGCTCCTTCGCGGCCTCCGCCAGGGCTTCCGCTCCCGCCGCTTTTTCCTCCCGCTCGGCGGCTTTCTCCGCCGCTATTTCCTCGGGCAGCCGTTTGCGCTTCTCTTCCAGAGCGGCCAGCCCCTTCACCACCCCGTCGATGATGGCCTCCGGCCTGGCCGCGCAGCCAGGCACGTAGACGTCCACAGGGATGACCGTGTCCACGCCGCCCATTATGTTATAGCATTCCTTGAACACCCCGCCCGAGATGGCGCAGATGCCTACCGCCACCACGACCTTGGGCCTGGGCATCTGGTCGTATATCTGCTTTATGACCGAAATGTTCTGCTCGTTGACCGAGCCTGTCACCAAGAACACGTCCGCGTGCTTGGGGTTGCCCGTGTTGATGATGCCGAAGCGCTCCACGTCGTACATGGGCGTGAGGCAAGCCAGCACCTCGATGTCGCAACCGTTGCAACTGGAGCCGTCATAGTGGATGACCCAGGGCGATTTCGCTAAATACGGCATTAATACCCACCTCCCATCCAATTCGATATGTCGGCGATGTAGACCACCAGCATGTTGGCCACGCCAAAAGTCAGCGCCACTATCCACGATGAGTTAAGCGCGAATTGCCACTTCATCCTGGCGTTCACGTTGTCGATGAACACCTCGACGAAATACGCCACGACGCAGACCGCCACCCCGATGGCGGCCCAGAGGACCGTGCCATTGGCGAAGAACAGGAACACGAAGCCCAGAAGCATGACGTTCTCATACCAGTGGGCTATCTCCAGCATGGCCAGAGTGCCGCCCGAAAGCTCCGTGGTCAGCCCCTTCACCAGCTCCTGGTGCGCGTGGTGGGACGTGGAAAGGTCGAAGGGGGATTTCCTCAGCTTGATGGTCAATATGAACAGGAAGCCCAAAAATATCCCCGGAAGGTATATTATCCCGACGCGCCCGTGCCCCATGATGTCGCCCACGTTGAAACTGTTGCCGCTCACCATGTACAGGCCGATGGCGGCGATCAGCACCATAGGCTCGTAGGCCATCATCTGCAGAAGCTCCCTCTCCGCGCCGACCTGGGCGTAGGGGGAGTTGGACGAGAACGCCGCCACCACCAGGAAAAGGCTGGCGACGGTCAAAGTGAATATGACCAGCAACAGGCTGACGCCCACGAAGAACAGGCAGCCCGTGACTATCATGAATATCAGGCAGCACGCCGTGTAGAAGCCCTGGGCGTCGTTGACCGTCACCTTCTCCTTCTCCAGAAGCTTCAGCACGTCGTAAAATGGCTGCAGCACCGGCGGGCCGACGCGCCCCTGCATACGCGCGCTTATCTTCCTGTCCAGCCCCGCCAACAAACCGCCCACGAACGGGGCCAGAACCAGGTACGCCGCCATGGCCACGATGTTCAGGCTGAATCCGTCAAGCTTTATCATGACACCACCCCCCCAAACGTCAAAATGAATATGATGGCCATGACTCCTATGGTGACGGCCACGCCTATGATGTTCATCCTTCTCTCATTGAAATAACTGTCCATGTACCAATTCCTGTGGGCGAAGGCCGTGTCCTTCTCCATGGCCCCCTCGTAGGTGAGGTTGTCGCCCTTGCCCGCGCCGGAAAGATATATAGGCAGGATTTTGCTTTTGGTCTTGCCGAAGAAGAGGATGGGCAATATCACTATGAACGCCACCAGGCAGGATATTATGACCAGGTTCTCCTTTGACATCAGCATCGCGCTCAGGGCCATCTGGTCGGCGCCCTGGTAGACGACCTGCATTATGTAAGGCGCCACTATGTTGTTTGAGACGGAGGTTATGGTCAGGCAGGCGCATACGGTCAAGAAGGCCAGCGTGAGCAGGGACGCCCACTCGGACTTGTTCACCCTCCGCTCTATGTTGTCGCGCCTCGCCACGATGGCGACCAGCTTGCCCAGCCATTTGCCCCAATAAAACAGGGTGGCCGAGCTGCCGAATATGATGAACAGCGGCAGGAGCGGGTTGCCCGAGAAGATGACGCTCTCCAGCGCCGCCCATTTCGACACCAGCATCCCGAAGGGGGCCAGGAACATGGCCGACACGCCCACTATCATCAGGCCCGCCAAGGTCGGCATCCTGCCGAAAAGCCCGTCCATGTCCTCTATGTCGCGGCTTCCTATGTTATGCTCGGCAGTGCCCACGCAGAGGAAGAGCAGGGACTTGGTGACGGCGTGGAATATGATGAGCATGACCGCCGCCCAGATGGCCCCCGGAGTCCCCGCGCCCGCGCAGGCCACTATCAGCCCCAGGTTCGCCACCGTGGAATAGGCCAGCACCCGCTTCGCGTTGCTCTGGGATATGGCCGCGAAAGACGCCATGAGGAAGGTCACGCCCCCCACCATGGTCACCATCATCCCGGCCATGTTTCCGCTCAACAACGGCGACAGCTTCAGTATCAGAAACACTCCCGCCTTGACCATCGTTGACGAGTGCAACAGGGCGGAGGTGGGAGTGGGCGCGACCATGGCGCCCAGGAGCCAGCTGTTGAACGGCATTTGGGCGGCCTTGGTTATGCCCGCGAAGGAAAGCAGCATGACCGGGACTATGGCGGCGCTCGTGAGCGCGCCCAAAGTCCTGAGCTGATCCAGCTCCAGAGTGGGGTGCGCGCCGTTGGTGCCCATGTAGATGATGGCCAGCACGAAAGCCACCCCGCCCAGCAGGTTCATGATGAGGGCGCGGAAGGAGTTGTTGACAGCTTCCTTCGTCTTGGTGAACCCGATGAGGAAGAAGGAGCAGAGAGTGGTGATTTCCCAGAAGAAATAGAGCCACATGATGTTGTTCGAGAACACTATGCCGTACATGGCGGCCAGGAACAGGAACAGAAGGAAGAAAAACCACGGCCTCCTGTCCGGCTGGTCATGATGGTGATGCTGGAAGTCTTTCATGTAGCCCAGAGAGTACACGCATATGAGCGTGCCGATAATTCCGATGATGAGCGCCATTATGACCGAAAGCTGGTCGTAGTAAAGGTATGTCGCCACATGCACTCCCTTGCCCGCGCTCATCTCAAACCATACGATGAGCGGCGCCTGGATCAGTGTCAGCAGCGACGCCAGGTATTTTTTGTGCCTGAAGCCCAGCACGAATATGATGACCGCCAAGACTATCTCTATGGCCATCATGGCGTAGCCGATGAACTCGGCGGCTTCCTCCATGCCCTCCCCCATGCTGAAGGTCTTATTCCCGCCGCCCGTGAAGTACAGGACCGCCAGGAATACGGAAGCGGCCGCTATGGCCGCCGACGCGGCGACCACCACCACGCCTCGCGCCCCGTCGCTTTTAACCAGCAGCAGCAGGACCGCCGCCAGCAACGGGAACAAAATGAGAAAAAAGATGATATTCAAATAGAACTCTCCCCCTT
>JAIRPE010000094.1 GCA_031257175.1 Eubacteriales Family XIII. Incertae Sedis bacterium
AGAAGACCGCCTTTCCGTGATTCTGTATTGTCTTGTTCAAACAACATTTTATCACGGATTTCGGTCTTCTGTTTCTTTAATCTTCCGATCCAAAACCCAGAACTATTTTACACCGCCTCACGTCCGCCCATTCGCGGAAGCGCTGGCCTTCCTAACCGCTTGGCGGGAGATATTTATTTTTTTTCGTGCTTTTTTTGTGATTGATTGACAAAGGCGCCAAAATATTATAAAATCTTTGCTAGAGCTACATGTCACGATAATTGGGTCGTTCGGGACGTGATATGGAGTTGAAGGTTACTATTTGCGGAAGCATGGGAAACGACTGAACAGCAAGCGGTCGTAGTTCTCGCAGGTTTGAGTTTTAAGGGAGGTGACGCAATCAAAAAAATATTCATGTTAAGCAAACTGTCACTTTTATTCACAAGTCAGCCTCGTGAACGACTTTTTTGTGCACCGCATGGAGGCAATGGAACAGAGAGGAAACTATCATGAAAAGAAAGTTGATTTTTGTCATTCTGCTTGCGCTGATTCTCGCGCCGTTGGCAGCGTTCGCGGCCGCTGATGGCCCGGCGAGCGTGACTGTCAGAGCCGAAACGCTTTCCGACAACGCGGTAGGCGGCAAGGTGATCGTCACCGGAACCGGTTTCGCCCCTAACGAAGAGCTTTCCGTAGCGGGTTCCTACGCGGGAGTACCCACCTTCTTCCCAGTACTTAACGTTGACGCCCTTGAGCAAGTCGTGGCCGACGAGGACGGGGCTTTTGTTGTCACGCTTCTGACCAAGGCCGATCTTTTCGGCGGCTCGCCCTATTACGTGCGTGTGGGCAGGCTTGAAGCCGAACCCATCGACGAGACCATCACCATACTGACCAAGACTGTAATACTCGACGCCCCGACCAGGTCTTACTCATCTCTTGGCAAAGTGACGTTCATTCCTGTGACCATTAACGGCTCCAACTATGTGATAAAGGCCAGCGTCGTCACGTTGACCGACGCCAACGGCGCCGCAGTGGCGGGCGACTACAGGCTGTTAGACGGCGTTGACGAGAATGGCGATCCCGCGAAGGGCATATACTACAAGGGTACCAGGCTCGGTAACGGCGCCATTGGCATCCAGGCGAATCCTGACGTTCCCGCCGACAAGATATCCAAGACCATAACTGTGACTGTAAGCTAACTCTGGCGGCATCCCTTTTGCGGGACTCGCTCCGCTAAATGAGCACATCGTGCGGCTCCCCCGTTCGTTTTCCAACATGAATAGGGAGCCGCGTTTTTATTGCTTTTTTTACGCTTCGCCAAACCGCGACGACTTCGGCAACATTTCGGGTTCGCCACTTTTTTTAGCGCGCGCTGTCACAAATCGCTTTCCCCACGGGTTATATTAATGTCGGCATACCTAGGGCCGCCCACGCTCATTTGGTATGCGGGTTTCACAATTTTCCCGTAGCCGCCGCGCCCGCGCTGGACGCGGCGGCTTTTTTGCGCCGCCTTGTCTTGCTTTCCCTCTTTTTTAGCTGTATAATGTATTGAAACGCGCTCCATGCTTCCATTTTGACAAACCGATACCGAAATTCCCGCAAAAGGCGCGAGGCGCGGGATTAAAAATTTTGCGTGAAGCTATGAAAGACCAATACGGAAGAGAAATTAGAAAACGAAGAGATTTTGAACACGACCCGCCTCCCGGAGGGTTCAACAGGCGCGCGATAAGAATCATCATCATGTTGCTTTTCCTGACTGCGGCGGCCATCTTTTTTTTCCCGTCAGGCGACGATAAAAAGCCCGACGGGCGTGAACCCGATCCTCCCGCCACGGAACAGTCCGTCGCCTCAGAGAAATCTTCGGACTCAAGATAGCGCCCTCATGTCCGCCGCCCGCGCCGACCAATCGCAGTTATGAGACGGGTCGGCGCGGGCGGCGCCGGAACGTCGGGCCGCCACGAGTATTTGGCGTCAAGATAAAGACCCCAACAGCCTTTCCGCCACCGCCAGAGCCTCCGCTATCTTCGACGGGTCCTTAGCCCCGGCTTGGGCCATGTCCGCCTTTCCGCCGCCGCCGCCGCCTGCGGCCGCGGCGATTTGTTTTATCATGTTTCCGGCGTGGAAGCCCCTGCCCAGAAGGTCGTCCGACACGGACACGATGAACGTCGCCTTGCCGTCGTTCTCGGTGGCCAGGACGGTTATCACGCTCTTCGCGGCAGCCCTTATCTTGTCCGACAGCGCCCGCAGGTCGTCCGCGCTCTGCCCCTTCATGGCTCGGGCCACCAGCTTGACGCCGTTGATTTCCTTCGCGGAGCCCAGCATGTCGCCCGCGGCGGAGTCCATCTCGCCCTTGCGGTAGGCCTCCAGCTCCTTACGCGCCGCCTTGCTCTCGTCCAAAACCGCCGCCACGCGCCCCAGCAGATTGTCGGGGCTGGTTTTTAGGGCTTCGGCCGCCGACCTTATCAGCGCTTCGGCCTGAGCCAAAGGCCGCAACAGCGCGTCGCCGGTTATGGCCTCTATGCGCCTGACGCCGGCCGCCACGCCGCTCTCCGACAGGATTTTGAAGGCCCCCGCCTGGCCCGCGTTCGCCAGATGGGTGCCGCCGCACAGCTCCGCGCTGAAATCCCCCACTTTCACCAGGCGCACCTTATCCCCGTATTTTTCGCCGAACAGGGCCATGGCGCCCTGCTCCACGGCGTCCGCCATGGACGTCACCTGGGTCTCCACGGCGGGGAAGGAGAGGATCACCTCGTTCACGATGGCCTCCACTGCCTCCAAATCCTCCTTCTTCATGGCCTCAAAGTGGGTGAAGTCAAAACGCAGGCCGTCGGGGGAGACGTATGAGCCCGCCTGCTCCACGTGGGCGCCCAGAACCTGGCGCAGGGCCCTTTGCAGTATGTGAGTGGCCGTGTGGTTCCTGGCCACCCGGTTGCGCCTTGCCGCGTCCACCTCCGCCCGCGCTTCCGCCCCAGCCCTGAGAGCGCCGCTCTTCACCTCCACGTGATGGAGGAAGATGTCCCTGGACTTCGTCACGTCCAGCACCTCCGCCGACGCGGGCGCCTCGCCCTGGACGAGGATAGCCCCTCGATCCCCGACCTGCCCGCCGCTCTCCGCGTAGAAAGGCGTCCTGTCCAAAACCGCCACGCCCTTGTCGCCCGCCTCCAGGACGCCGACCTCCTTGTTGTCCTTGAGCAGCCTGAGGACGGCGCCGACGCCTGTGAGGCTCCCGTAGCCCGTGAACTCCGTGGGCGGCAGGGCGCCGTCCAGCCCCTCGTCAGCCCAGCCCTCGCCGTCGCTGCCCTTCCTGGCGGCGCGGGCGGCCTCCTTCTGCCTGCCCATGGCCAGCGCGAACCCGTCCTCGTCGGCCGAGAAGCCGTTTTCCGCCAATATCTCCTGGGTCAGCTCCAGCGGGAATCCGAAGGTGTCATAAAGCTTGAATGCCTTCTCCCCCGAAAGCGCGCTGCCGCCGCCCTTTTTCAACTCTCCGATATATCCTTCCAGAATTTCCGTTCCCTGGACGATGGTCGCGTTGAACTTCTCCTCCTCCACGGAAATTATTTTTTTTATGTACTCACGCTTCTCATCCAGCTCCTGGTAATGACCCTTGGAAATGTCTATGACCCTGTCCGCCAGCGCCGAAAGGAAAGCCCCCCGCGCGCCGATGAGCCGCCCGTGCCTGGCCGCCCGCCTGAGTAGCCTGCGCAGCACGTAGCCGCGCCCCTCATTGCCGGGGATGATGCCGTCTCCCGTCATGAAAACCACCGAGCGGATATGGTCGGTGATAATGCGGATGGACACGTCGTGCCTGCCCGCGCCGCCCTCATAGGCCACGCCCGCCGCCTGGCAGACCCCCTCCAGCACGTAGCTGATGGTGTCGATGTTGAATATGGAGTCCGTGTCCTGCATGATGCAGGCCAGCCGCTCCAGCCCCATGCCCGTGTCGATGTTCTTCTGCTCCAGGGGCGCGTAGCCCCCATTCTCGTCCCTGTTGAACTGGGTGAACACGTGGTTCCAGAACTCCACGTACCTGTCGCACTCGCAGCCGGGCTTGCAGTCGGCCTTGCCGCAGCCGAAAGCCTCGCCTCGGTCGAAATAGACTTCGGAGCAAGGCCCGCAAGGCCCCACGCCAATCTCCCAGAAATTGTCCTCCTTGCCCAGTTTGACAATGCGCTCCGCAGGGAGGCCCACCTCCTCCGCCCATATGGCGTAGGCTTCGTCGTCGTCCTCATAAACGCTGGCCCACAGCCTGTCGGCAGGCATTTTCAGCCGTTCCGTGATGAACTCCCAGCCCCACAGCAGGGATTCCCTCTTGAAATAGTCCCCGAAAGAGAAGCTGCCCAGCATCTCAAAAAAAGTGCCATGCCGCGCGGTATGGCCAACATTGTCTATATCGCCCGTCCGAACGCACTTCTGGCACGTCGTCATCCTCTTGGACGGCGGGGTCTCCAACCCCGCGAAATAGGGCTTCAGCGGCGCCATGCCCGAGTTGATTATCAAAAGGCTCTTGTCCTTCTCAGGTATGAGGGGGAAGCTTTTCCTGGCGAAATGCCCCTTTTCCTCGTAAAACTCCTGAAACATGGCGCGAAGCTGGTTCAACCCGTATTTTTCCATTATCAATTCCTCCCGCGTTCTGCTATCATTTTCATCCCCCCTCCGCCAATCAGGCCAATCCCTCGGCCAGGCGCCTGTTCTCCCGTTCTCGCCAATCCTCAGGTCGGGCGCGCGTCCCCCGCAGGCGCCCGCTCCCCTCGGCCCCGCGTCAAATCGGCCCGTCCGCGCCCTCAGTCCCCAGCTCGTTCGTCTCGGGCTTCGCGGGCTTGTCCCCTTCCTTGTGGTCAATAAGCTTGACCTTGTATTCCTCCAAGGACTCTATGTCCTTGTCGTTCATCGTCTTTATGACGTCGGCGCCCACGTAGCGCACGTGCCACGGTTCCTCGCGGAACCCCGTCACAGGCTCCAGCTCCTTCGTGTAGCGCAACAGAAAGCCGTAATCCTCCGCGTGGGCGGCCAGCCACTCGGCCTCGGGAGTCCCAGGGAAGTCCTGGAGCGCCCCTCCCGCCACGCACAAGTCCAACGCCATCCCCGTCTGATGCTCGCTGAATCCGGGCTTGGCCAGGCTCGACACCAGCTTCTCCCTTCTGTCGGGCACCTCGGGATTGTACAATATAGCCTGATAGTCATAAGACCTGTATGCCGACGCGACGGAAATGCGCAAACCGGCGGCCTCGGCGTCTTGGCGCATGGCCTCGAAGGCCGCGTAGGCGTCCTTGTCCGCCTGCATGTTCGTCCCGGGGATGTTCGTCAGGTTCCGAGGGGCGAACTGCTGGGGCAGCGAACGGAATTTGTTCACCACCATGGGGACCACGTTCAGGTCGCTTATGGCCGCCGAGCCTTCGTAAAGCTGCAAATCCGCCCCCGCGTTCACCATCCACACCACGTCGCCTATCTCCAGCGCGGGCTTCGTCGTGTGGTATGCCTCGTAGCGCGCCGCCTTGTCAGGCTCGTAGTAATAGAAATCCTCGAACTTGGGCGGCCCCTTGATGACGGAAATGAGATTCTCCACGGGGGGCGCGAGCATGGCCCATATGGCCTTGGCGGGCTTTTCCAGGGCGACAGGCACGTTCTTGACGGGAGACGCCAATATCGCGTCCACCGCGGCGTTCAGGAAAGGCAAGTCCACCTTGTCGCTCTTGTAGGCCAACGCCGCCCCTGAGGTGGCCAGCCCCAGGACGAGAACCGCGCAAGCCACGATTTTCAGCCTTTGAGCGGTTTTGCCCACCCCCTTCTTCAGCCAATATTTCCTCTGCTGCTTCAGCTCCCTGGCCCGTTCCTTCTTTATGTCGGCCCGCGCGTGGGCGGCTGACTTGCGCTCCGATTTTATCTCGTCGAAGCGCGCCTTCTTCTCCGCCTTCGCCTCCAGCTTCTTTTCTTTGAGCAGGGCTCGTTTCTCGAAAGCCTCTATCTTGCGCTCGTGCTTCGCCGCTTCCTTTTGCATCCGCGCACGAAGCTTCTCCTCCTTGGTCGGCTTTACCTTCTGCTTTTTTTCCTTCTTGGGCTTCGCGGGCTTTTTCACCGCTTTCTTGGGCTTGGGGCTCTTTTTCTTTTTGCCCTTCTTGCCCTTCCCCTCGGCGTCCTCGCCTTCCTCGGGCGCCCCGCCCTTCTTGCCCTTCTTCGCCTTCGCCGCCTTTTTCTCCTCGGAGAGCCGCTTCTTCTCTAAAGCCTTGGCCTTCTTCGCCTCCGCCTTGGACTTCTTGTCCTGGGCCTTGGCGGGCTCCGCCGCGGCGGATTCGCCCGACGTGCCTGACGCGACGGATTCGCTAGACGTGCCTGACGCGCCGGGCTCGGCGCCCTCAGCGGCCCCGCCGGGGCCCGCGTCCGTCGCCTGCGGGTTTTCCCCGCCCGCCTCAAAGCCTGGGAACCCCTCACCCTCCGCAGTCGCGGCGTCCGAAATTGGCGCGGGAGCCTCGTCCCCGCCCCGTTCAGGCGCGCCGTCCCCGCCGCTCGGCGCGGGTTCTCCTTGCGCGCCTGCTTTCGCGTTTTTTTTCTTGCCGAAATTGGCAAAAAAACCACTTTCTCCCCCAAGAAACGATGGCATTTTCATATCTCTATCCCTTTTGTGGCGCCAATGGCGCCGACGCGGCGCGCCGACGGGCGGAACCCGTCACGTCAATCGATCAGTATGACGCCCGCGCCCATGTCCCAACCCACGGGAAACCCCAAAACGCCGCCCAAATCCCGTAGCCTGAAATAGTTGTTGCCGTCCAGGTTGTAGACGGACAGGCTGTAAACGGCCCCGCTGACCGCCAGGGACGCCCCTCCCGGAGGCGCCGACCTGTCGGCGAAGGAAGCCGCCGGCTTTAGCTCGCTGCCGTCCGGCACGTAATTCCTCCCCTTGTAAATGCTTATGGTCTTGGAGCCGCCGTTCCAGCCCACGCCGAAGCGGTACTCCGTGTCCTTCAGCAGATAGGCCACGTCCCGCAGCATGAAATAATTGCTGCCGCCCACGTTGTAGCCGCGCAGGTTGGTGACGGAGCCCTTGACGGACACGTTCAGCTCCTTCGCCAGGGCAAGGGAAGCCGTGGCGCCCTTTCCCCCCGCACTGCTTATTTCGGCAAAACCGATGGAATTATTAATGTCCGCGCCGGCTTTGACGCTTTGCCCGTCAAAGTAGAAGGCCGAGGAGCCCGCGTCCATGCAGACGGCGTCCACGAGGCCCATGGCCTTGCACGTCTCCGCCGCGTCTTTCAGGCTCACGTCCCTGAGCAGGCCCACCGTCAGCGCGCCGCCGGCGGAGGCCCCCATGAAAGCCCTGTCGGCGCGGGCGGCGAGTTTTCGCGCCTCCTCGGGCGCGTGCATGCCTGCGGTCGCTTTCCCTCCCACGACCAAATCCGCCAGCGCCCCTATGGCCACGCTCACGTCTCCCCAGTCCTGGGGGCGGGTCATCACGGTGTTGGCGCGGTAGTCGTAGCTGGCGTGGTCGCCTATCTTGAAACGCTCGCCCACCATGTAGACCACATCGGGGTTGAAGAGGAAGGCGAAGCCGTTGTCGGGAACCACGAAGTCCGAGGACGTGATGTGGGAGACCACGCCGTCCGCCACCACCACGGCCCTGGAGCCGGCCGCCACAGGCACGACCGCGCCGAACTCCGGCGTGAACAGGGTTATGCCCTCGCCCTCCTCCGTCAGATGGTTCACCCCCCAGGGGATCACCTTGAGCGCCCCGTTGACGTAGCCGTACAGGTCGAAGGAGACGTCGTCCAGCAGGAAACGCCCGTCGCCTGTTATGGCCGCAGTGAGCCCCTCGCCCGTGTGGATAAGCTTCCCGTCCTCAATCAGCACGCCCCTGGGCATGGAAAAACCGCCCACGCTGACGCAAGCGACGCCACCGACGGCCGCGAACACGCCCCCCGCGTCGCCCATGGAGGCGAGGGAGGCCCGCGACGGCATCCCCCCGCCCGCCATGAGCAGGGCGGGCCGTATGCCCCTGTCCTTCAGATGGAAGGTGACGCCCGACACGCTCTTGCCGTTGACAGTCCTGTCAAAAAGAGCGGCGGGCGACGCGGCCGACGCGGGAACAGCGCGATAAGAAGCCGCGCCTATCACCAAGGCCGCTAAAATCGCGCAAATCTTAACCTGTCGCCGCCACCCGTCCGAAAACCGCGCCATATCTCCCTACGCGCGCCCCGCCTGCGGGGCGCCCTAGCCATGCAACATGAAACAAAACAAACGCGCCCGCCTCGCCCGCCAAAGCCGCCGAAAACGCGGCGGCCAAACGCCGCCCGCCGACCATCGCCGCAGGCGCGGACGCTACCTTAACAGTATAGCATAAATACTGCGGCGTGTCTGCCGGAAACGTAAAAAATCGTCTAATCCTGTTCTTTGTTCAAAATTGCCCCTACCCCTACCGCGTTCAGCCATGTTTTTGCCCTTTTCCTTCACGCGCCGCGCTATGTCGAATCGACGAGACATCCATAACATTCTGATTGAAGAGTGGTGTAAAATACGGCTGGCCTGAGTGTATTGTGAATAATACATTATATGTAAAATATTTATTATTGATGAAAAGTACGATCCCTCTTGATATCAACGCGAAAATGCTGTAGAATATATGCTATAATGGTATAATTCTCCTAAATAATATACTTATAGAGAATTTACCTTATTGTTCTTGGCGACCGCATTAGGGGGGCGCGCCTGTCAGAAGATTTGTTTTCTTTACTTTGTAGAAGGAGGTACACCAAATGAAGCTTCGAAAAACCGTCTTAGCCTTTGTCATAGCGTTTGCCATGATAACAGGCAACGTCCCCGTTTGGGCGGCGGGCGAGAAAGCGCCTTTGCCAACCCCTGACTCCGGTCTCGCCAGCTTTGACGTGACTTTCGTGTCCAGAATGCCCGTCAGAGAATACCTCGCGGGCGGGCTCCCCGACGAGACCCTGAACGTGGCCGCCGGCGCGAAAGTGGACAAGAGCCTGCTTACTAACGCCGACCTTAGGGAACTGGCCCCTGGCTCCGTCCACGCCTACGGCGGTAAGGATTATGAGTTCGTCGGCTGGTACGCCCATTCGACGGTGGGTGATTTTTACAGCCCCGTCGGCGCCGCTCACGGCTTCGACAAGCTGCCGGCCATAGAGCCCGGCGACATGTACGGCGTGCTGGTACCCTGGGACTTCGACAACGGCACGGTGACCTTGGAAAAGACTCTGGCGGACTACCGCCACACTAACCGCGTCCTCTACCTCTACGCCAAGTGGAAGGAAAAAGGCGCGCACCCCGACACCGTCCGCTTCCATCTGACGGACGCCACCGGGACGCCGCCCCCCGAGAAAGGAGTCGCCGTAGGAGGCGACTGGAGCACCACAGCCTCGGAGCTTCTGCCCGGCACCGTCCCCACCCGCCCCGGCACGGTCTTCGTGGGCTGGTCTACCAGCGAGTACAGGAAACCCGACGGTAACCTGGTACTGGAGATCAAGGCGGGCGAAAGGATAGACGCCCGCGACGAGGGGGCGGATCTGTACAGCGTTTGGGTCACTCCCGAGGATCCGAAGAGTGCAGTGACAGTGGACTTCAGCGATGAATATCAGACCATGGTGGGCGTGGGAGCCTCCTGGGCCTTCCACAAATGGAACAACTTCAAGTACGTCTACGACCTGTTCAAGGCCCAGGGCTATTCCGACAACGACAACCTGGGGCTGAAGGCCGTCAAGAGGTACATCGATCAGGAGGAAGGCGTGGGCATGGATCTGGTGCGCCTGATCATCGGCGACGGGGGCGTCATCAACACCACTGACCCCGACGGTTTCGCCGGCGGCGCCACGGGCCCCTTCGCAGTCCCCGGCATTAAGAACACCGTGGACGGCAACCTCACCTGGGGAGATCATATATACGACGGCGCCAACGACACCATATGGCCCACCCCTCCGACGTACGACGGGGACGTCTCGGGCATCATCTGGAACAAACCGGGCTTCGATCCTCTTACCTACAAGCAGTACGGCAGAACCGGCTTCGGCGATGAACTCTTCGACGAAGACCAGATATGGTTCGCCAAGAAGGCCGTGGAGATCAACCCCGACGTGAAGATCTACGCCTCCCTGTGGAGCCCGCCCTACTGGATGAAAAGCAACCAGAACGTGCGGAACGACTACTGGTGGAACCCCATGGGCAACCCCAAGGACGAGCGCCCCATGCTGCTGGAGAAATACTACGACGAGTTCGCCGTCTACCTGGCGGAGTACGCCTACGGCATGATGAAGCATTACGGCGTGCCCATCTACGCCCTCTGCCCCACCAACGAGACGGAGATAGCCCACGGCTATTCCGGCTACGTGTTCCAAGGAGACGACTACGGTCGTTTCCTCAAGGACTACCTCTATCCCGTGTGGGACAGCTACAAGGACAAATTCAAGGAAGCCTACACCGACAAGGGCTACCCCGTCCCGCAGATCTCGGCGCCTGAGGGCACCCGCATGGATCGCTCCACCAGCCCCGTGGACATGGGCACCACCGACAGGCCCGGCTATGGCGCCATGATGTCGGACGAGGAGATCTATAACGGCGTCAGCGCCTATCCCGACGCTAAGGCTTCCATATTCTCCACCCATCTCTACGAGTACAACCAGTACTTCTGGGAGGCTAGGACGGCGGCGCCCAAGGGCAACACGGATCCAGCCAAGGAAGACCCCTTCCACCCCTCCTACTTGAGGAACTACAGCGATATCTGGATGGCGGAGATGGGGCCCTCCGACACTAACTACGGCGTGGCCACCGCCAGATTCCTGGGCAACCTCTTCGGCAGCGACCCGGGCTTCACCGGGGTAATGTGGTGGTGGCCCGCCCAGACCCTGAGCAACGGCGGCAACGTCCGGACATCCCAGCCCTACACGGGCCAGATGTCTCTGGGCAAGACCTACTACGTCTCAGGGCAGTACTCCCGCTTCATCAACGACGGCTACATACGCGTGGGAGTGGACGACATATACCCCTTCGAGGGCGCCAACGTTACCGCCTACAAGGACGGCGTCGACTTCGTGATAGTGGCCGCCAACGAGACGGCGTCAGCCAAAACGCTGGACTTCAACCTTAGCAACGTCTCCGGAACCCCGAACAGAGTAGTGCCCTACCGCACCTCTCCCAACGAGAACATCAAGCGCGTGGCGGACATCGCTGTTTCCGGCGGCAAGTTCACGGCCGAGCTTCCGGCATACAGCGTGACCAGCTTCGTCTACCACACGGATCCTGCGGCTTACCTGCCCGGCTTGGGACACCACAGCTTAGCGGACGTCCTCAACCCCGCCGACAACGACGGCTCCGCCGGCGCGATCACGACCGTCGCGGACGGCGTGAACATGGCAGACGGCGCCTATGTGGCCTTCAAGAACTTTAACTTTGCCGACGGCACGGGCGGCGCCGGCTGGATGGCCACTCCTCATGTGGCCAGAATAAACGCCAGGGGCGTCGGCTCCGTCGCAGGCGGCGTCATCACCGCTAGGTTGGGCGGCCCTGGAGGCAAAGCAGTTGCCTCCATAAAGGTCGCTCCCGGGCCGGCCGTAGCCACGGCTTCCGCCATGATGGACACGGGGGATCTGGCCGCCCACGGCTTCAACGACCTGTATTTCACCGTGCGCGGCGACGTCACCGTCGGAGACTTCTACTTCGACGGCGTCCGGATGGCCCCTGCCAACCAGATGATTGCCAGTGACGCCGCTAATCCTGCATCAGTATGGACGGGCGTGGACGCCACCCTGACTTCCTCAACTGAGCTGCCATACGAGTCCACGTTCTTCGGATTCATACCCACAGCCAATATCAAGGCCGACTCCCGCAGCGCCGGAGGCGGCGCCGCGCAAGCCTTGACCGGAGCCTTCACCGATGGCCGTAGCTACACCTTCAAGTGCCAGCTCATATCGACCGACAAGAGCCTGACGGGCGCGGCGAGACCCGACGCCACGGTGGTTCTGGCCGCTTACAACGGCGGCGTTCTGGTGGACAGCCAACCTGTGGCGGCCCGCTCCGACCTCTGGGCCCTGGACTGGGCGCAGGTGGACGGCTCCTTCATCTACGCGGAACCTGCCGCGGCCTACGACAAGCTGCAGCTGGAGATCCGGATGTCAGGCACAGATCCTTTTTATATCGCTAACGCGTCACTGGTGGCCGAGGCCATGGCAAGCGTGACAGTCCGGGCTGAAACGCTTCCCGACAACGCGGTAGGCGGCAAGGTTATCGTCGCCGGAACCGGGTTCGGCTTCAACGAGTATCTCTCCGTAGCGGGTTCGTATAAGGGTGTTCCCACATTCTTCCCGGAGCTTAACGTGGACGCCATGGAACAGGTCGTGGCCGACTCGGACGGCGCCTTTACCGTCACGCTCCTGACCAAAGCTGATCTCTTCGGCGGCTCGCCCTATTACGTGCGGGTAGGCCGGCTTGACGCGGATCCCATCGACGAGACTATCACCATACTGACAAAGACGGTCATACTAAAGACCCCGACCAAATCCTACGCGTCGCTTGGCAAAGTGACGTTCATCCCTGTGATCATCAACGGCTCCAACTATGTGATAAAAGCCAGCGGCGTCACGTTAACTGACGCCAACGGTAACGCGGCGACGGGCGAATACAGACTGCAAGACGGCATCGACGAAAACGGCGCACCCTCGAAGGGCATATACTACAAGGGCGTCAGGTTCGGCAACGGCTCCATCGGTATCCAAGCCAACCCGGACACCCCCGCCGACAAAGTGACTAAGACCATCGCCGTTACAGTGAGTTAGCTTCGCGGCATTCCACCCGCAGGTTTTGCCCTGCCATCTAAGCCATCTAAATAGGCGCGCGCGGCTCCCGGTTCTGTTTTGCGGCAAGAACCGGGAGCCGCCGCTTTTTCGCTTCTTCGGCGAATTTTTAATGTGCTGTCGCTTGTTTTTTTAGTAGTCTCTTGATATCCTCAAAGAGATCATGTAGAATATATGCTATAATGTTATTATTATCCTAAATTATATTTTCATAGAATTTTTTGACTTGTTATTCCTTATGGCCGCATTAGGGGAGCGCGTCTGTGGGAAGGTTTGTTTTCTCGTTGTAAAGGAGGTACACCAAATGAAGCTACGAAAACCCATTTTAGCCTTTATCCTCTCTCTTGCCATGATAACAGGCAACGTCCCCGTTTGGGCGGCGGGCGAGAAGGCGCCTTTGCCGGCCCCTGACCCTGGTCTCGCCAGTTTTGACGTGACCTTCGTGTCCAGGATGCCCGACAGGGCCTACCTCACGGGCGGGCTTCCCGACGAGACCCTGAGCGTGGCCGCCAGCGCGAAGGTGGACAAGAGCCTGCTGACGAACGCCGATCTGAAGGCGCTGGCCCCTGGCTCCGTCCACACCTATGGCGGCAAGGATTATGAGTTCGTCGGCTGGTACGCCCACTCGACGGCAGGTGATTTTTACAGCCCCGTCGGCGCCGCCAACGGCTTCGACAAGCTGCCGGCCATAGAGCCCGGCGACATGTACGGCGTGCTGGTACCCTGGGACTTCGACAACGGCACGGTGACCCTGGACAAGACCCTGGCGGATTACCGCCATACTAACCGCGTCCTCTACCTCTACGCCAAGTGGAAGGAAAAAGACGCCCATGAAAACACCGTTCGCTTCCATCTTACGGACGCAAACGGTACGCCACCCCCCGAAAAAGGAGTCGCCGTAGGAGGCAACTGGAGCACCACGGGCTCGGCGCTCCTGCCTGGCACGACCCCCAAGGTGGCTGGGCAGGTCTTCTTAGGATGGTCTACCAGCGACTGGAGGAAACCCGATGGAAGCCGGGTGCTGGAGATCCAGGTAGGCGGCAGGATAGACGCCCGCGACGAGGGGGCGGATCTGTACGACGTGTGGGTCACTCCCAAGGATCCGAAGAGCGAAGTGACCGTGGACTTCAGCGATGAATATCAGACCATGGTAGGCGTGGGGGCCTCCTGGGCCTTCCACAAATGGAACAACTTCAAGTACGTCTACGACGTCTTCCAAGCCCAGGGCTATTCCGATGACAACAACCTGGGGCTGAAGGCCGTCAAGAGGTACATCGATCAGGAGGAAGGCGTGGGCATGGATCTGGTGCGCCTGATCATCGGCGACGGGGGCGTCATCAACACTACCGACCCCGAAGGTCTCATCGTCCCCGGAGCGCGGGTTCCCGGCATCAAGAACACCGTGGACGGCAGCCTCACCTGGGGGGATCACATATACGACGGCGCCAACGACACCATATGGCCCATCCCTCCCGCTTCTGACGGAGACGTCTCGGGCATCATCTGGAACATGCCGGGCTTCGATCCTCTTACCTACAAGCAATACGGCAGGATCGGCTTCGGCGATGAGCTTTTCGACGAAGACCAGATATGGTTCGCCAAGAAGGCCGTGGAGATCAACCCCGACGTGAAAATCTACGCCTCCCTGTGGAGCCCGCCCTACTGGATGAAGAGCAACCAGAACGTGCGGAACGATTACTGGTGGAACCCCATGGGCGACCCCAAGGACGAGCGCCCCATGCTGCTGGAGAAATACTACGACGAGTTCGCCATATATCTGGCTGAGTACGCCTACGGCATGATGAAGCATTACGGCGTGCCCATCTACGCCCTCTGCCCCACCAACGAGACGGAGATAGCCCACGGCTACTCCGGCTACGTGTTCCAGGGGGACGATTACCAGCGGTTCCTCAAGGACTACCTCTACCCTGTGTGGGACAGCTACAAGGACAAGTTCAAGGAGGCCTATACTGATCATAACCCCAGCTACCCGGTTCCAAAGATAGCGGCGCCCGAGGGCACCCGCATGGACCGCTCCACCAGCCCTGTGGACATGGGCACCACTGACAGGCCCGGCTACGGCGCCATGATGTCGGACGAAGAGATCTACACCGACAAGCTCAATCCCGGCACGGGAACTAAAACTTCCGTGTTTTCCACTCATCTCTACGAGTACAACCAATATCAGTGGGAGGCTAGGACGGCCGCGCCGCTAAATAACACCGACCCGGCCAATGAAGACCCCTTCCATCCATCCTACCTGCGCAACTATGAAGATATATGGATGGCGGAAATGAGCCTTTCAACTGTCAATTCTAGTCTAGGCACTGCTAGGTTCCTGGGCAACCTGTTCGGCAGCGACCCGGGCTTCACCGGGGTAATGTGGTGGTGGCCCACCCAGACCTTGGGTAACGGCGGCAACGTCCGGACGTCTCAGCCCTATACGGGCCAGATGGCTCTGGACAAGAGGTATTACGTCTCAGGCCAGTACTCCCGCTTCATCAACAACGGCTACGTGCGCGTGGGCATAGACGACATGTACCCCTTTGAAGGCGCCAACGTTACCGCCTACAAGGACGGCGGCGACTTCGTTATAATAGCCGTCAACGAGACGGCGGCAGCCAAGACGCTGGGCTTCAACTTGTACAACGCTTCAGGCGGCCCGGACAAGGTCGTGCCCTACCGCACCTCCCCCAACGAGAACATCAGGCGTCTGGCGGACATAGCCATCTCTGGCGACAAGTTCACGGCCGAACTGCCGGCCTACAGCGTGACCAGCTTCGTCTACCACACGGATCCTGCGGCCTACCTGCCTGGCTTGGGGCACCACATCTTCACGGATGTCCTTGACCCCTCCGACAGCGACGACGTCATCGGCACGGTCACGCCCGCGACAGGCGGCGTGAGCATGGCGGACGGTTCCTCCGTGGCTTTCAAGAACTTCAACTTCGCTGCCGGCACGGTCGTTACCGCCGCGACTCATGTGGCTAGGATCAACGCCAGGGGCGTCAGTTCCGCCGCAGGAGGCGCCATCACCGCTATACTGGGCAACCCCACAGGCAAAGTCGTCGCCACCATGAAGGTCACCCCCGGAGCAAGCGACGCCACGGTCTCCGCCATGCTGGACACGGGAGATCTGGCCGCCTACGGTTTCAACGACTTGTACTTAACCGTAAGCGGCGACGTCACCGTCAAGAACTTCTACTTCGACGGCGTCCAGATGGCGCAGGCCAATCAATTGATCGCCAGTAACGCCGAAGATCCTGCTGCCGCGTGGACAGGAGCAAACGCGGCCGTCACTCGTGCTCCCGCTTCTGAAGCCTCCTATCAGAACAATGGAGTGACTTTTAAGGTGGAGCGGCATAGCGCCGACGGGGGCGCCACGCAGGCGCTGGCAGGCGCCTTTATAGACGGCGCCATTTACGACTTTAAATGCCAAATCTTAGGAACCGACAAGAGCCTGACGGGCGCGGCGAGACCCGACGCCACGGTGGTTCTGGCCGCCTATAACGGCGGCGTCCTGGTGGACAGCCAGCCCGTGGCATCCCGCTCCGACCTATGGGCTCTGGACTGGGCGCAGGTAGACGGCTCCTTCACCTATGCGGAGCCTGCTGCGGCATACGACAAAATACAGCTGGAAATAAGGCTGTCGGGCACCGACTCCTTCTACTTGGCGAACGCGTCGCTGGCGCCGTCGGAATCCAACCCGGCTTCCAGCAACGCCAATCTGCGCAGTCTCACCGTTAGTCAAGGGACGCTGACCCCGGCATTCTCGCCATTGACATCCGAATATGCTGTTTCCGTGAGCAACAGCGTGACATCGATCAACATCTCCGCTACCCCGTATTACTCCGATTCGACGGTTGAAGGAGCTGGTACCAAGGCTCTTGCGACTGGAGCCAACGTGTTCACGATAAAGGTCACTGCGGCAGACGGCGTAAGCGTGGAAACATACCAAGTGACCGTCAACCGCGCGCGCGCGGGCGCCCTCGGTCCTCTTACCGACCCAGGCTCCGGCTCCGGCGCTGCGCCGCCATCCACCACCGAGGGCGCGGTAACGCCGACCACCCCCGGAGGCGTAACCGCTCCCGGCGAACCTTCCGCCCCGGCGGCAGGCTTCGCGGATCAGACGTCCGTGGCCGAATGGGCGAAACCCTTCTTCGAAAGGCTGATCGGCGCGGGCGTGATATCCGGCTACCCTGCGGACAACACCCTGCGTCCTAAAGGCAACGTGACCAGAGCCGAGTTCACCAAGATGATAGTGGCCGCCCTGAAGCTTGCCCCCGGCGGCACGGCCAAGAGTTTCGCCGACGTGGGCGCTGGCGACTGGTACAAGGAGTACGTGGACGTGGCCTCGGCCAACGGCATAGTCAACGGCGTCACCGAGACCGCCTTCGCGCCCAACGCCAACATCAGCAGGCAGGATCTCTGCACCATCGCCTACAGAGCGCTGGTCGCCGCGAAAGCAGTACTGGCGGCTCCGGACGGCAGCAAGTTCTCTGACGACAGCCTGATCTCGGACTACGCCAAAGACGCGGTGTACGGCCTGAAGCAACTGGGCGTAGTCTCAGGACGCGATACTGGAGGCTTTGATCCCGCCGCCTTCGCTACCAGGGAGGAGACCGCGAAGATCATAGCTAGCATAATGGACGTGGCAGCGGCGGCTTCCGCCGCTTCTACCCCCGCCGCCGTGACGGAACCTGTCGGCGCGACGCGGTAGCGTTGCGCCCTTGACGCGGCGCGACGACGCGACGCCCCTAACAGGCTGAATAATGTTAAAGCGAACATGCCGCAACAAGATTGCGGCATGTTCGCTTTAAACCCATCCACCGGGCGCAACCAAACTTGCCGTCCAGGCGGGTCGGGCTCACGCCTCCGCCGCCTCCAGCCTCGCCAGTTTCGCAAGCTTCCTGCGCCTCCTGGCCTCCCGTTTCGCCCTTGACCTTTCGCTTCGGTCGTCCACTATGGTGTAAATCACTGGAACTATGACCAAAGTTATCACTGTTGAGAAGATCAGCCCCCCTATAACCGTTATCCCCATGGGCGCCTGCAGCTCCCCGCCTGAGCCTATGCCCAAGGACAGAGGCAGGAGGCCCAGGCAGGTGGTCAGGCCCGTCATCAGTATGGGCCGCAGCCTGAAGCGCCCCGCGTTCACTATGGCCTCCTCGCGGCTGGCGTAGACTGTTTTGTTCTTGTTTATGAAATCGATCAGCAGTATAGAGTTGTTGACCACGACGCCCGAAAGCATGATGATTCCCAAAAAGGCCACCAGGGACAGGGGCGTGTTCGTCACGAACAGTCCTATGAACGCCCCCGTCAGCGCGAAGGGGATAGCCAGCATTATGACGAAGGGCTGGATGAGGGACTCAAACTGGGTGGCCAAAATCATGTAGACCAGCAGCACCGCCAGTAGCAGGGCGAAAACCAGATTTACGAAGGCGTCCATCATGTCCTGCGCCTCGCCGCCCATGTCCCAGGCGTAGCCGCTGGGCATGTCGTAGGCGGCGAGGGCGGCGGCGACGTCCATCGACACTGATTGGAGGTCCCGCCCGCTCGCCGCGCAACTGACGGTCGCCGTCTTGACCTGGTTCACCCGCTCTATCTGCATGGGGGAATTGCCGTAGCTGATATCGGCTATCTCCCCCAGCTCCGTCATCCGCCCCGATTCCATGAGCAGCGGCGTCCGCGCCAAGTCCTCCGTAGGCCTCACGGCGGAGCCTTTAACGCCCAGCGCCACGTCAGTCTCCACACCGCCGCGCCTGAGCTTCGCGACGGGCGTACCCGACAGGGAGGACTTCAGCGTCTGGGCCAACTGGGAGGCCGTCACCCCGTATACGGCGGCCTTGGCCCTGTCCAGCCGCGCCCTCGCCTCGGGGCTGCCCTCGCCTATGCTGTTCTTCACGTTGGCGGCCCCCGGGACGCACTTCATTATCTCGGCAAAATCGTTGGAGACCTTTCTCAACGTCCCCAAGTCGTCGCCCTTGACCGTCACCGCTATGTCGTTGCCTCCGCCGCTGCCGCCCAGTCCCATGCTCGTCACTTCGCGGGCGGAAACCTGGGCTCCCACTATTGACGCCTCCAGATCCTCCACAGCCCGCGCCACCACTTCCTCCGTGGTTCTGGTTCTGGACTTTCGGTCTGTCAGGCTCACGCTGACGATGGCCGTGCCGGCGCTGCCCGTGGAGCCGACGGCGCCGACCCCCGCCTTGGACGAGTAAGACGTCATCTCGGGTATGTTGGCCTTCACGTAATCCTCCACCTGTCTGGCGTAATCGTCCGCGGCGGCTATGGAAGTCCCTTGGGGCGCGGTCACCGATATTTCCATCCTCCCCTCGTCTATGGCGGGCATAAGCTCGCCCCCTACCATCCCCACCAACACCGCGGACAGGACGAACAGGGCCAATGAAGCGGCTATGACGCTCTTCCTGCGGCGCAGCGCGCGGCGCAGGAACGCGGCGTACAGCCTCGCCAACCCGTCTGTCAGCTTGTCGAAAAGGGGCAGCAGGGGCGTGTCCACCCTCTTTTTTCCTATACAGAAGTGGTCTGGTATGTTTTTTATATTCAAAAGCCTTGAGCAGAGCATGGGGACGACGGTGAGCGCCACCAGCAGCGAGCAGAGCAGGGAGAAGCTTATCGTGAATGAGAAATCTTTGAAAATGGAGGCGACCAGCCCTTGGGCGAACACTATGGGCAGGAACACGGCGATCTTGGTGAGGGTGGCCGCGATGACGGGCATGGTGACTTCCCGCGCCCCCTCCATGGACGCGCCTATGGCGGGGCTTCCCCCGTTCCGCAGGCGGTATATGTTCTCCATCACCACTATGGAGTCGTCCACCAACATGCCTATGCCCACGGCCAGGCCCGACAGGGAAAGCACGTTCAGGGTCAGGCGGTTGAAATACATCAGCGCGAAGGTGGCGATGATGGACGTGGGGATGGAGACGGCTATGACGAAGGTGGAGGCGAAATTGCGCAGGAACAGGAAGCAGACGATTATCGCCAGCAGGCAGCCCAACAAAGCGGTCTCGGCCACGTTTTTCAGGGAGGCGTTGATGAAATCCGCCTGGTCGTAGGTCAGGGACAGGTCTATGTCGGGATGTTCGGCCCGCAGCCTGTCCAGGGTTTTCCGCAATTCTTTGGACACGGACGCCGTGTTGGCCGAGGCCTGCTTCACCACGCTGACGCCTATGGCGTTCTCTCCGTCGAAGCGGCCTATGGACGTCGCCTCCTTGTCCCTCTCCTGGATCGTGCCCAAATCCCGCAGATAGACCACCTCACGGGTGGGCAGGGCGATGGGCAGGGCGCCCAGCTCCTCGACGGAACCGAACTCGCCCATAGTCCTCACTATCATCTTGCGCCCGCCGCGCGTTACGCTCCCGCTGGGGAGGTTGACGTTCTCGGCCGCCAGGGCCTGGCTTATCTGGGACAATGTCAGCTTGTAGCCCGCCAGCCGCTCCTGATCCAGCTCTATGTATATCTCCTTATCGGCGCCGCCGAAGCTGTTGGCCGAGGCCACGCCTGCGGTTCGGGATATGGCCGGCCTCACGGCCTCGTCCACTACGCGCTGAAGCTCGGGCATTGGCAAGGCTCCTGACACGTAAAGCTCCGCCATGGGCATCATGTTCATGTTCACCGTCGCCACCAAGGGCTTGCCCGTGCCCTCGGGCAAGAAGGCGCCGGCTCTATCGACCGCCTCCCTAAGGCGCAACCCCGCGAAATTCATGTCGGTGCCGCCCTCGAACTCGACCGTGACCATGGAGGAGCCTTCAGACGTGACGGAGGTGAGCCGTTTAAGCTTTTGCACCGTGGCCACCTCCATCTCTATGGGCCGGGTTATCATGGTCTCCACCTCTTCGGAGGCGGCGTTCGGGTACTGGGTCATGACTGCGGCCATGGGCATGTCGATATTGGGGTACAGGTCCAGGGCGAGCCTGGAGAACGAGACCGCGCCCAGAACCAGTATGATGAGCATGAGCATGACAGCGCTTACGGGGCGCAAAACCGCGATTTTTGAGAAGCTCATTTCGTTGCCTCCGTTCAGGAATCAGGGGATTACTTTCACTTTCGACCTGGAGTCCACATAGTTCTGGCCTTCCACCACCACTTTTTCGCCCTCGGAAAGCCCCGATTTTATCTCCACCTTCTCGCCGTCGTCCACGCCGATGGACACGTCGTTGACCTTGGGAGCGCCGTCGGCTCCGAGGGTGACCGCCACCTGGCGCCCCGCGCGGACTATGACCGCCCTCGTGGGCACGGCCAGCACGGATTTGGCGCTTTCGGAGGCTATGCCCACTTCGGCGAACATGCCCGGCTTTAGGGAGGCGTCGCCGTTGTCCAGGGCGATTTTCACTGAATAGGTGAGGGAGCCGGGCAGGGGCGCGGGGGCGATGGACGTCACCGCGCCTTTGTAGGGCCGGTCGGAGGCGGATTTCACCATGACGTCCACCGCGTCGCCCAGGCTGATTTTGTTTATCAGGCTTTCCGACAGCCCCGCGTTGATGACCAGCGAGCCCGTGTCGGATATGGTCACGGCGGGGGACGCCTGGGAGGCGATGGAGCCTGCGGCGATGTTGACTGAGGTCACGTATCCGCTTATGGGGGCGGCCGCGGAGTAGTCGCCCATGGCTGAGGCGGCCGCGTCATATGCCTGGAGCGCCGCGTCGTAGGCGGACTTGGCCTGTTCGTAGGTCTGGGCGGGAACCGCGCCCTCGGAGTGGAGCCGCGCCGTCCTGTCCAGGTCGGTCTTGGCGTCGCTAAGGGTCCTCTCGGCCTGCTTCACGGTATTGCGGGCCTGGGAGCCGTCTATCGTGAAGAGGGTCTGCCCTTTGCGGACCCGTTGCCCCATTTCCACGTAGACCCGCGTCACCTGGCCGGGTATCTTGGGCATGACCGACGCCTCGTCCAGCGCCTCCAGCCGTCCCGTGACGGTGATGGTGGCGGTGACGTCCGTCCTCTCCACTACGGCGACTTTCACGTTCACGATTTTTTCCGCAGACCCCTCGGGGGGCGCGGCGGCGTTGCCTCCCGCGAGGCGCAACGCCGCCAGCGCTATCAGCCCCAGCACGAGTATGAAGAAAAGCCATTTGAAGATTAGCCCCGCTTTGCCGGGTTTTTCGTCGCGTTCCGCGTACATGTCCATACCCCCCTCCGTCCGCGCCTCATCCCGGCATAGCCCGAAACTCAAGACGCGAGACGCGTCCTGAGTTTCGGGCGGATGTTTTCGCGGTTCTGTTGGCGTGCCGCAGGGGGGGATGCGGCGTTGTTTGTGTGTGGGGTGTTTATACCCATGGTTGGG
>JAIRPE010000065.1 GCA_031257175.1 Eubacteriales Family XIII. Incertae Sedis bacterium
GAGAGCGGTGACAACGCCGGACGGAAAAAAGACCGCCCCTCGGGACGTGAAAAATTTGAAGTATGTAGACGTAATAATCGACAACAACACGGACAACACGGACATGGCGTACACCTACGCCTGCGCCTTCGACGACGTGAGGCCGGGCGCCAGGGTTTTCGTCCCCTTCACCAAATGGAACAAGGAACGCCCCGGTTTCGTGGTGGCGGTCAGGGACGAGCTTTTGGCTGAGGTGAAAGGGCTGAAGGAAGTCAGCGGCCTGGACGGCGGGATATCGCTGGACGAGGGCGCCGTTGAGATATGCGAGTGGATGAGGCGGCGGTACTTTTGCAGGTACATCGAAGCCATCAGGTGCTTCCTGCCTGCGGGAAGCCCGTCCAAAAGAGGCAAAACGCGGAAGCCGGCCCTGGAAGGGGCGGCGGGCTTCACGAGGCCCTCACTGACGGGCGAGCAGGAGGAGGCCCTCGGCCGCCTCACGCCCTGGCTGGACAAGAGGGCCTACAGAACCTTCCTGCTCCACGGCGTCACGGGCAGCGGCAAGACGGAGCTTTATCTGCGGGCCGCCGAGCGCGCGCTGGCCATGGGCAGGACGGCGCTGGCGCTGGTGCCCGAGATTTCCCTGACTCCCCAGACCATAGGCCGTTTCGTCGCCCGCTTCGGGGAAGACAGCGTGGCGGCGCTGCACAGCAAGCTTTCCCTGGGCGAGCGCCACGACGAGTGGCTCAGGATAAGAAACGGCGGGGCGCGCATAGTCATAGGCGCCAGGTCCGCCGTGTTCGCGCCGCTGAAAAATATCGGGCTTATCGTCGTGGACGAAGAGCATGAAAGCTCATATAAGTCCGACACGGCGCCGAAATATGATACAATAGAGGTAGCGGTCAGACGCGCCCGCCAACAGGGAGCGGTGGCTTTGCTGGGCAGCGCCACGCCCTCGCTGGTCTCGGACTACAGGGCGGGCAAGGGCTATTACGAAAGATTGCGCTTGAAAGAGCGCTACAACAAAAATCCCCTGCCCGCGGTCAGCGTCGTGGACATGAGGGAGGAGCTGCGCAACGGCAACAAGACCGTTTTCAGCGTGGAGCTTTACAAGGCGGCCTCCGAGGCGCTGTCCGTCGGCAAGCAGGTGATACTGTTCCTTAACCGCAGGGGCTACGCGCCCTTCATATCATGCAGAAGCTGCGGTTACGTGATGAAATGCCCTGACTGCGAGATTTCGCTGACATACCATATGGACGGGGGGGACGCCAGGTGCCACTATTGCGGGCGCAGGGCGCGCGCGCCCGAGATCTGCCCCGAATGCGGCGGCAGGCACATAAAGCTCTTCGGGGCCGGCACGGAGAAGGTGGAGGAATCCGCCAGAAAAATCTTCCCCGACGTGCCCGTGGCGCGGCTGGACACGGACACGGCCTCGTCCAAGGACGGCGCCAGGAGGATTCTGTCCGACTTCAAGAAGGGTCGGACCCGCATACTGATAGGCACCCAGATGGTGGCCAAGGGCCTGGATTTCGGCAATGTGGGCTTCGTGGGCGTCATATCGGCCGACGTGACCCTGAACGTGCCCGACTTCCGCGCCGCCGAGAGGACGTTCCAGCTCATCACCCAGGCGGCCGGGCGGGCGGGGCGCGGAGAAACCCCGGGCAATGTGGTGGTTCAAACCTACGCCCCAGGGCATTTCGCCGTCGAAGCGGCGGCCGCCCACGACTACGCGGCCTTTCGGGAGGCCGAGCTGCCGCTTCGCGAGGCCATGCTCTACCCGCCCTTCAGCGACCTGGCCCTGGTCACGGTGGCCGCGAAGGAGCAGGACGACGCCAAGGCGGACGCGGAGCGGCTGGCCGACGCCCTGAGGACGGGCGCGGACGAAGACGGGCGGCGGAGGGTTTTAGGGCCCAGGCCCGCGGCGGTGTTCAGGAACGACGGCTGCTACAGGTATCAAATCATCGTGAAGGTCCCGCCCGCCGACAGGCTCCCCTTCGAGGGCAGGCTGCGCGAGGCGAAAGACGCGATGCTGGGCGATAAAAATGTGAGAAGCCGGGTTATGGTGGACATAAATCCGGGTAGTTTTATGTAAGCGGGCGCGCTCGGGCCCGCCTCGGGGAAAGCCCCGGGGCAGGGCGCGGCCCCCGTTCGGAGAGGTTCAGATGGCTTTAAGAAAAGTGGTGTTGGAAGGGGACGAAGTGCTGCGCAAACGGTCGAAAGAGGTCAAGGAGATCAGCGGCCGCGTCCTGGAGCTGATAGACGACATGTGGGAGACCTTGGCGGAACGCAACGGCGTGGGCTTGGCCGCCCCCCAGGTGGGAGTTCTGAAGCGCGTCGCCGTCATCGACACGGGGGAAGAGGGGGAAAGGCTGGAACTGGTGAATCCCGAGTTGTTGGAGACGGAAGGCTCCGTGGAGACCGAGGAAGGCTGCCTCAGCCTGCCCGGATTCGTGGGCACGGTGGCCAGGCCGCGGAGGGTCAAGGCGCGCGCCTTGGATCGGGAAGGCCGCGAGTTCGTCGTGGAGGGGTCGGGGCTTCTCGCCAAGGCGCTGTGCCACGAGATAGACCACCTGGACGGCGTCCTTTACACGGATAAGGCGACGAGCATCCGCGCCTTGGATGATGAAGAAAGTGAGGAAGGCTCCTGAGATGAGAATAGTATACATGGGAAGCCCGGAATTCGCGGTTCCGGCGCTGGACGCGCTGCTGGACGGCGGCCATGAGGTGGTTTTGGCGGTGACCCAATCAGACAAACCCGGAGGCAGGGGGAAACGCCCCCAGACGCCGCCCGTGAAGAGGCGCGCCATGGAGTTGGGCATCCCTTACGCCCAGCCCGAAAAGCTTCGCGGCAACGACGAGTTCCGCGAGGAGCTCGCGAAGGCGGGCGCGGACTTGTTCGTTGTGGTGGCCTACGGCAAGATACTGCCGCCCGACATTTTGGCGATACCGAGGCTGGGCTGCGTTAACATCCACGCCTCCCTGTTGCCCAAATACAGGGGCGCCGCGCCCATACAGCGGGCGGTGATGGCAGGGGAGCCCGTGACGGGCGTCTCCCTCATGTACATGACCGAGGAAGTGGACGCCGGGAACGTCATAGCCACAAGACGCGTCAAGACGGGCAAAAAGACCTCGAAGGAGCTTTTCGACGAGTTGGCCGTGCTGGGCGCCAAGATGCTCGCCGAGGAGCTGCACAAGGTTGAAAAAGGCGTGAAGGGCAAGCCCCAAAACCACGCCGAGGCCAGCTACGCCCCCATGATAAAAAAAGAAGAAGCCTGCCTGGACTTCTCCATGAAGCCTCTGGCCCTGGAACGGATCATCAGGGGCATGAACGACAACCCAGGCGCCTACGCCCACTTCGGGGACGGGAAATTGTTGAAAATATGGGAGGCCGAGGCTCTGCCGGGCGAATGCGACGCGGAGTTCGGCCATATCGAGAACGCCGACGACGACGGCATCCTCATAGCGGCGGGCGGCGGCCTGCTGCTGGTGAAGAGCGTCCAGGCCGAAGGGAAAAAGCCCCTGAACGCGGCTACCTTCGTCCGAGGCAGCAAGATGCGGCTGGGGGATTATTTTTACTGATGGACAAAAACAGATTTTCGGCCTACTACACGCTCATGGACATAGAACGGAACCTGGCGTACTCGAACATCGCGCTGAAGCGCCACATCAAGCGCGGCCGCCCCGATTCGCCGGCCTTCGTGCGTGAGTTGACCTACGGTGTGCTGAAAAACCGCATGTATCTGGACTTCATCATCGGGAACTTCGTCAAAACGCCCGTCGATAAGCTCAGGACGAGCGACCTGATCCTGCTTCGGATGGGGCTTTACCAGCTGATTTTCATGGGCTCGGTGCCCGAATACGCGGCGGTCAGCGCCACGGTGGACATGGCCAAGCGCTTCTCCCAGGGGCACGACGGCTTCATCAACGGCGTCCTGCGCCAATACCTGCGGGACAAGGACTACTTGGCCCTGCCCGAAAGGGAGCGGGACGAGGTGGCCTACCTCTCGGTGAAATATTCCTACGCGCCCTGGATCGTGAAACTGTGGCTCGCGGATTACGGCTCAGAGCGGGCAGAGGCGATGCTGGCGGCGGGGAACAAAACCCCCGTGTTCTCCGTCAGAGTGAATAGGCTGAGAACCAGCCGCGAGGAAGCCATGGGCAAGCTGCAGGAAAAGGGCTTCGAGGCCAGGCCGGGCTCCCGCGCCCCCATGTGCCTGCTGGTGGAAGGCTCGAACTTGCTCTACAGCCGGCTGTACACGAACGGCTTCTTCTCCGTCCAGGACGAAAGTTCCCAAATCGCCGCCGAGATTTCAGGGGCGTCGCCGGGGGAGACCGTCATCGACGTCTGCGCCGCGCCCGGCGGCAAGACCCTGGCCATGGCGGAGCGGATGGGCAACAAGGGCAAGATACACTCCTGGGACGTCTACAAGCGCAGGCTGGCGCTGCTGGAGCGCGACGCCAGGCGGCTGGGCGTCACCATAGTGGAGACCAAGACCTGGGACGCGGCCAGAGTGAGCGAGGAAATGCTCGAAGCCGCCGACAGGGTGTTCGTGGACGTGCCCTGCTCGGGCCTTGGCGTGACCAGGCGCAAGCCCGAGATAAAGTACAAGGAAGGCGAAGACGGCGAGGACGGCCTGGCGGGGCTGCACGAGAAGCAGCGGGCCATATTGGCGGCCTCAGCCGAATACGTGAAGCCGGGCGGTTGCCTCATCTACGCCACATGCACCATATCGCGCCACGAGAACCAGGACGTGGTGAACGGCTTCCTGAAAAAAAACCGCGCATTTGAAGTCCAGGAAACGGCGCAGCTTTTCCCCGACGTTGACAATATGGACGGCTTTTTCGTTTGCAGGATGAGAAGGAATTGGTAGGAAAAATATGGCTAAAGCTGGATTCCGAACCGACACGGGCAGATTGAGGAGCAACAACGAGGACGCCTTGCTCGTCCTCCCCAGAGTGAGGACTTACGCCGTAGCGGACGGCGTGGGGGGCCACAACTCGGGGGAGGTGGCGAGCCGCAAGGCGGTCACGGGTTTTGAGAAATACTTGGACGAGAACGACTTGGACAAGGCGCATGACGGCGAAGACAGCAAATCGGCGCTGATGGAATATTTCCTGGAATGCCTGGAGGGGATAAACGCCGACATCCGCGAGACCGCGGAAGACCGCCCCGAGTGCGCGGGCATGGCCACCACCCTGGTGGCGGCCCATGTCAGCGACGACAAGCTGTACGTGGTGAACATAGGCGACAGCAGGGCGTATATCGTGCGGGACGGGAAAATAAGCCAGATAACCATAGACCACACCGTGGTGAACAAGATGGTGGCCAACGGCGAACTGAGCGCGGAGGAAGCGCGGAACCACCCGAGGAAAAACGAGATCACCCGCGCGTTGGGCGCGGAGGAGGGCATCTGCCCCGACTTCTTCGTCACGGAGCTGTGCCACGGCGACAGGGTGGTGCTATGCTCCGACGGGCTGTACGGCGAAGTCCCCGACGAGGAGATATGCAACACGGTCTCCTTGGGGGAGGATTTGAACGAGATTTGCAAGTCCCTGGTGGACAAGGCGAACGAAAGAGGCGGCAGGGACAATATCACTGTCATCTGCCTGGAGATATAGGGCGCGCGCCTGATAAGGGGCCGCGGGCACACGAACGACGGAACGGCGCGTTTTCGCCCCCTGGGGGCCGCGTCGCGGGAGGCGCTAACCACATGAGTGAGAAAATACTGGCCGGAAGGTATGAAATATTGGAGAAAATCGGCGACGGCGGCATGGCCGTCGTTTATAAGGGCAGGGACAGGCTGCTCAATAGATTCGTCGCCATAAAAATCCTTCGGCCCGAATATACCAGAGACTCGGTTTTTGTCGAGAATTTCAGAAAAGAGAGCCAGGCCGCGGCGCGGCTCTCCCACCCAGGGATAGTGAACGTGCATGACGTGGGCAGGGAAGAGGACATCTACTACATCGTCATGGAGCTGATAGAAGGCAAGACCCTGAGCGACGTCATAGAAGAAGAAGGGCGGCTGGACTACAAGCGCGCCATACGCCTGGCCAAGCAAGTGGCCTCGGCGCTCAGTCTGGCCCATAAGAACAACATCATCCACAGGGACGTGAAGCCGCACAACATCCTCATCATGCCCGACGGCAGCGCGAAAATAACGGACTTCGGCATCGCCAAGGCGGTGTCCGACGCGACCATAGTGGACGCGGCCAACGAGGCCATCATGGGCTCGGTGCATTACTTCTCCCCCGAGCAGGCCAGAGGGGGCTATGTTGACGAGAAATCCGACATCTATTCCCTCGGCATAGTCCTCTACGAAATGCTGACGGGCAAAGTCCCCTTCGACGCGGACAACCCCGTGACCGTGGCGGTCATGCACATGAACGACAAACCCGCGCCGCCGTCCCAACTCGTCTCCAACGTGCCTCCCGGCCTTGAGCAGATAGTCATGAAAGCCATCGAAAAATACCAAATCAACCGCTTTAAGACCGCGGACGACATGTATGAGGCGTTAGACAACGTGGACTTCGTCACGGGCATCATCGAGAACCCCGAAGTTATGGAGAAAATCAGGGAGCGCAGCGAGGAAGCCGCGGCCAACGGGGGCGGCGGGAACGAGGACTCCCAGGGGGATAGGGGGAACGCTATGGAAACGGGGAAAGGGAAAAAGGGGAAAGACGGGAAAAACAAAGGCGACGAGGGCAAGAAGAGTTACTGGAAGATACGCCTGCTGGCCGTGGGCCTGGCGTTGCTCTGCGCCCTGCCCGCCAGCTACTTCATATACTCGGCCCTGATGGAACTGAGCGGCACGGGCCGAACCTACGCGGAAGTCTCCGTGCCCCATCTGGTGGGCATGCCCGAGGATGAGGCGCGCCGGCTGGCGGAGGGCATGGGGCTGGAACTGGGCGTGGTGGACTACGTGCCCAGCGAGCAGTACGAGCAGGGCGTTGTGGTGTCCCAGGAAAGGCCCGAGGGCAGCACGGTCAAGGAAGGCTACAAAATATTGGTCAACGTTAGCCGAGGCGAGCCGGCCGCCGCGAGCGGAGGCGGCGCGAGCGAGCCTGACCTGCCGAGGACGATACCCTATCTGCTGGGCAAGACCCAGGAGGACGCCCTGTACACCATAGAGATGTACGGCTACGTGCTGGGCAGTCTGACCTACCGCCAGGACAAGGTCACGGTCGGCTCGGTGGTGAGCCAGGATCCCGAGGCGGGCACGGGCGCCGAGTCGGGCTCCAGGATAAACTTGGTGATAAGCGAGGGCCTGCCCGAGACTGTCACCGTGGCCATGCCGAATCTGGTGGGTATGGCCGAGGCGTCGGCCAGGAAGGCGCTGGACGACAAGGGGCTGACCGTCGGCGCCGTCACTGAGGACACGGCCTCCACCTTGGGCGCGGGCCTGGTCACGTCACAGCAATATTCGGCGGACGTCCAAGTTCCCCAAGGCTCCGCCGTGGACTTCAAAGTAAGCTCGGGGCCCGCCGCCCCCTCCGACGGCGCGCTGTCCCTTAAAACGGTGTCAATACCGATAGACTTCTCCCTCGCCGAGACCGAGGTGTTCCCGTTGTCGGTCATGCTGAGGGACTCGGGAGGGAACTCCATCAGAATCATCAACAGGGAGACGCGCTTCAAGAGCGCGGGGGGCGAAAGCGTGTCCATCACCGGCTCAGGCGACAAATGCCTGGTGTTCGTGTACTTCAGCGACGTGCTGGTGCGGACCTTCGGCGTCGATTTCTATACGGGCGACGTTACGGAAGTCAATTAATGCGGGGCCTGGTGGTCAAAGGCGTCGCGGGCTTCTACTACGTGCGGCGGACAGACGGGGCGGCGCCCGCCCGCGAGCCTTGGCGCTGCAGGGCCAGAGGGATTTTCAAGAAAGACGGCATGACGCCCACCGTGGGCGACTTGGTGGAATTCGAGGCCCTGGACGAGGAAGACGGCGTGGTGAACGCCATCCTCCCCAGGAAAAACCTGTTCGTGAGGCCGCCTATAGCGAATCTGGACTGCTTCTTCGTGGTGGCCGCCGCCGCCCAGCCCAAGCCCAACCTGGGCGTGCTGGACAAATTCCTCGTGACCGCCGAAATGGCGGGGACTCCTGCGGTCATATGCGTCAACAAGGCGGATTTGGACAAGGACGGGACGATAAGCGCCCTGCGGGACGTCTACGGCGGCGTCTACCCCCTGCTGGAACTGAGCTGCGCGACGGGAGAAGGGCTGGAAGCCTTGCCGCGCCTGATGGAAGGGCGCAAGGTGGCGCTGGCCGGCCCCTCGGGGGTGGGCAAATCCACCATCCTGAACATGCTCCAGGAGGGCCTGAACCTTGAGACGGGCGCGGTGAGCGCGAGGACTGAGAGGGGCAGGCACACTACCAGGCACGTGGAGCTGTTCCAGGTCGGCCCCGACGCCATGGTATTCGACACGCCCGGATTCACATCCTTCGACGTGCCCCTCGGGAGCGGCATATCCCCTGACCGTTGCTTCCCCGAGCTACGCCCCCTGCTGGGGCGTTGCCGTTTCGACGATTGCAGGCACTGGAAGGAGCCGGGTTGCGCCGTGCGCGAGGCGCTGGCGGAGGGGGGCGTGAGCGCTTCCAGATATGAATCTTACCTTAGGCTGTTGAGGGAGGACGCGATATGATTTTATTGTCCCCGTCGATTCTAGCGGCGGATATGTATAAACTGGCCGAGCAAATCAAGGCCGTGGAGGACGCGGGCGCCCACTTGCTGCACCTGGACGTCATGGACGGGCGCTTCGTCCCGAACATCAGCTACGGCCCCGCTATTTTGGAGTGCCTGAAAGGGAGGACGAGGCTGCCTTTCGACGTTCACTTGATGATAGAGGACGCGGACAAGTTCATCCCCGCCTTCGTGAAGGGGGGCGCCGAATACATCACCGTCCACCAGGAGGCCTGCGTCCATCTGCACAGAACCCTCGCGACCATCCGCTCCCACGGCCTGAAGGCAGGGGTGGCCCTGAACCCCGCCACCAGCCTGTCCACGCTGGACTACGTGCTGGACGACGTGGATTTGGTGCTGCTCATGTCGGTGGAGCCGGGCTTCGGGGGGCAGAAGTTCATCCCAAAGACCCTGGACAAGGCGAGGGCGCTGAGCGAGACGCGCCGCGCCAGGGGCCTGGATTTCAAGATACAGGTGGACGGCGGCGTGAATATGGAAAACGCGAAGGCCCTGGCCCAGGCAGG
>JAIRPE010000071.1 GCA_031257175.1 Eubacteriales Family XIII. Incertae Sedis bacterium
TTCGCGGCAGTCCCCATGTTTCTGTACAACGGCGAGCGGGGGAAAGTGGGCAAGTATTTCTTTTACTTGTTCTACCCGACGCATATCTATTTGCTCTATATCATCGCGTATTTGGTGAAATGATCATACTTGGGGAACAAGTCGAGGCGAGGGCCGCAGCGAATCGCCCCCTCGCCCCTTCAGGCCCCAAAATACCCCTCAAAAGGAGACTCCTGGCATTTTCTGTGTTCCTGCTTAACCTCGAACAGGCTTTCCAGCATGTATCGCAGCGTGTATTCCAAATCAAAGGCTCCCTTTCTCATGCACCATGTCATGGAAACGGAACGCAGCAGGTTTTGGGCTATGAAAAACAGGGTGGGCGCGTCTATGGCGCTCTGGAACTCCCCCGACGCCTTGCCTCTCTCGATGATTCCCACCTGCAGGCGCGCGAACTCGGGGCGGTCGCGCATGGGCATCAGCCTGTCGTTGCCGCTGGAGATGCGCTGCATGAAAATCTTCTTCATCAGGTTGATGCCCTGTTTTTGGACGAACTCCATCAGCCTCCTGTTGAAGCGCCAATACTGCTCCATGCAGGACTCCGCGCCGAGGATGTCCGTTATCTCCTCAGGTGAGAGCGCGTCGAGGTTCTCGTTGCAATGGAGCAGCTCGTCCTTCGACTTAAAATAATAGTAGAAAGTGTGCTTGTTCACGTCGCAGGCCTCGCAGATGTCGTTCACCGTGACCTCGTCAAATGAACGTTCTCTGAACAAGCGCAACGCGGTCTCGCGCAAGTAGCGTTTTGTCGGTTTCTCGTACAGCATGCAGCGTCACATCCTCTTGAACTTGGCCTCCCAGCGGCGGGCGGGCGCCGTTTCGCGTCCCGCGGCGGGCCGCCCTGTCCCCTGGTGGCCAGAATTATTATGAAATTATTATAACACGCTTGACAAGTTTATGCAACCGCAGTATAATAAAAACTGTTGTGAGTAGGGGGGCTGTATGCTTAGATTATACAGACAAATCGAGCCGTTCATCGGCGCGTTGGCATTGGCGGTGGCGCTGCTTTACGGCCAGGCCATGTGCGACCTGGCGTTGCCTGACTACATGGCCGACATCGTGAACAAGGGGATTATGCGCGGCGACTCGCCTTTTATCGTCAGGACGGGCCTCGTCATGTTGCTCGTGTCCCTGCTGGGCGCGGCCTGCAGCATATCCGTGGGCTTCATCAGCGCGCGGGTGGCCGCCGGCCTGGGCAGGCGCCTCAGGAAGGACGTCTTCGGCAAGGTCGTGGGCTTCTCTAACGCCGAGTTCGACAAATTCACCACTTCTTCCCTCATAACCAGGACTACCAACGATATCACCCAGATACAGATGATGCTGGTGTTCGTGATACGCCTGCTGTTCTACGCGCCCATCATCGGCGTGGGCGGCATACTGCACGCCATAGCCACCGACGCGGGCATGTCCTGGATCATCATTCTGGCCATCGGCGTCATACTGGTTCTCATCGTCGTGGTTTTGTTCGTCGCCATGCCGAAATTCAAGATTGTCCAGACATTGGTGGACAAGCTCAACCGGGTGGTGAGGGAGAATCTGGACGGGATGCCCGTGGTCAGGGCGTTCAGCACCCAAGCCTTCGAGGAAAAGCGCTTCGACGCGGTGAACGCGGAATTGACGGGGGTGAACCTCTTCATCAACAGGCTGATGTCCATCATGATGCCCACCATGATGGTGGTCATGAACCTGGTCACCGTGCTGATCATATGGGTCGGCTCTAACCAGGTCTCCTCGTTTCGCATGGACGTGGGGAGCATGATGGCCTACATGCAGTACGTCATGCAGGTGATGATGGCTTTCCTCATGATGTCCATGATGTTCATATTGCTGCCCAGGGCCTCCGTGTCGGCCAACCGCATAGCCGACGTGCTGGAGGCCGACGCCACCGTCACGGACCGCGTCCCCTCCCCTCTCCCCGCGAAACGCGGGGTTTCGGCTTGGCGCGGGAGGAAGAAGGCGACGGCGGTAGGGGACGCGGCGCCGCCGCGCATGGAGCCCGGCCAGGAAGGGCGGCTGGAGTTCGACGACGTCTCCTTCGCCTACCCCGACGCCGAGGAGAACGTGCTTTATCGGGTGAGCTTCACGGCCATGCCCGGCACGACTACCGCCATTATAGGCTCCACGGGCAGCGGCAAGTCCACCGTCATAAACCTCATCCCCAGGTTCTATGACGTGAGCGGCGGGCGCATATTGCTCAACGGCGTGGACGTGCGCGAGCTGGGCCTGAAGGAACTGCGTTCCCAACTGGGCTACGTGCCCCAGAAGAGCGTGCTTTTCACGGGCACCATCAGGAGCAACATCGCCTTTTCGGGCGCGGACGCCTCGGATGAGGATTTGTGGCTGGCGGCGGACATCTCCCAGGCCAGGGAGTTCATCGACGCGAAGCCCGATGGGCTGGACACGGAGGTGGCCCAGGGCGGCACCAACGTTTCAGGCGGCCAGCGGCAACGCCTCTCCATAGCCAGGGCGCTGGCCAGGAAGCCGCAGTTCTACCTCTTCGACGACAGCTTCTCCGCGCTGGACTTCAAGACGGACGCGGCTCTCAGGGCGGCGTTGCGCAGGGAGACGGGGGACAGCACCGTTATATTGGTGACTCAGAGGGTGAACACGGCCATGGCCGCGGAGCGGATAATAGTGCTTGACAACGGCAGGATAGTGGGGAACGGCTCCCACCGCGAGCTGCTGGAAGGCTGTGATATTTACAAGGAAATCGCCTATTCCCAGCTTAGCAAGGAGGATTTGGCATGAGCGGAAACGAAAGCGGCAATGAGAATGCGGCGCGGAACGGAGCGTCGGGCGGCTCCCCTCCCCCCTCAGGCCCGGCTCCCTCGGGGCCTCCCCCTTCCGGCGGCGGGCGGCGAAGGGCGGGAGGGCCCGGAGGCTTCGGCGGGGGGCCTCCCGGCATGGCCATGCCCGGCCAGAAGTCCAAGGATTTCAAGGGCACCATGCTCAACCTGCTCCGCTATGTGGCCGAGTACAGGGTCAGGATAGCCGTCGTCATAATGTTCGCCGTCGGCTCCACCGTTTTCGGCATCGTGGGGCCCAGGATACTGGGGAACGTGACCACGAAGCTATTCGAGGGCATGTTGGCCTATTTCGCCGGCACGGGGCTGCTGACGGACTTCAAGTATATCGCCGAGCGCCTGCTGCTGCTGGTGGGGCTTTACCTCACGTCGGTGCTGTTCTCCTACGTGCAGGCCATCGTCATGTCGGGCGTGTCCATGGGCATAACCTATCGGTTCCGCAAGGACATATCGGAGAAGATGAACCGCCTGCCCCTCAGCTATTATGACAAGCAGAGCCACGGCGAGGTGCTGTCCCGCATAACCAACGACGTAGACACCATAAGCAACACCCTGAACCAGAGCCTGACCCAAATCATCACCTCCGTGACCATGGTGCTGGGGATAATAGTGATGATGTTGAGCATAAGCTGGCTCATGACCCTGGTGTCGCTGATGGTGCTGCCCCTGTCCTCATTGATGATAATGGCGGTGGTGAAGCGCTCCCAGAAGCATTTCCGCAGGCAGCAGGAGTATCTCGGCCACCTGAACGGCCACGTGGAGGAGACTTACACGGGCCACAACCTGGTTCAGGTCTTTAACCGCGAGGAGGACGTGACCAAGACCTTCAGCTCCTACAATGAGGAGCTTTACAAATCGGCCTGGAAATCCCAGTTCCTCTCCGGGCTGATGATGCCCCTTATGGGCTTCGTGGGGAATCTGGGATACGTGGTGGTCTGCCTGCTGGGCGGCTATCTGGCCGTCAAAAGCACGCTGAAGGTGGGCGACATCCAGGCGTTCATCCAGTACACCCGAAGCTTCATGCAGCCTCTGAGCCAAATTGCCAATATATCCAATATATTGCAGTCAACGGCCGCCGCCGCGGAGCGGGTGTTCGAGTTCCTGGACGAGGACGAGGAACCTGAGGAGTCGTCGGAGCCTGTGGATCGCGCCTCCATCCAGGGGCATGTCCGCTTCGAGCATGTGAAGTTCGGCTACAACCCCGACAAAATCATCATCCACGACTTCTCGACCTTGGTGGAGCCCGGGAAGAGGGTGGCCATCGTGGGCCCCACAGGCGCGGGGAAAACCACTATAGTCAAGCTGCTTATGCGTTTCTACGACCTGAACGGCGGCGCCATATACGTGGACGGCCACAATATAGCCAACCTGAGGCGCGGGGATTTGCGCGGGCTGTTCGGCATGGTGCTACAGGACGCGTGGCTTTATAACGCCTCTATAATGGAAAACATCCGCTACGGCAATTTCGACAAGAGCGACGAGGACGTGGTGAAGGCGGCCAAGGCCGCCAGGTGCGACGAGTTCATCAGGCAACTGGCGGGCGGCTACGATATGATCATCAATGAGGAAGCGGGGAACATATCCCAGGGGCAGAAGCAGTTGCTGACCATCGCCCGCACCTTCCTGGCCGACCCGCCCGTGCTGATATTGGACGAGGCCACCAGCTCCGTGGACACGCGGACGGAGGTGCTGGTCCAGCAGGCCATGGGGCGGCTTTTGCGCGGGCGCACCAGCTTCATCATAGCCCACCGCCTCTCCACTATCAGGGACGCGGACGTCATATTGGTGATGAAGGACGGCGACATTATCGAGCAAGGCTCGCACGACGAGCTGCTGGCCGCGAAGGGCTTCTACGCGGATTTGTACATGAGCCAGTTCGAGAACAGGGGCGACGAGTAGAATGAGGGCGTGACGCCTGACGCCTGACGCCTGACGCGGAACGGGGCACGGCGGCGGGCGATAAGGGCGCCGGGCGGTTTGATTGGCTATTGGCGATTGGCGATTGCAAATTGATGTTATCGGTAAAAGGAGAGTTGATTATGGGTGGCGAAGGTAATAAGGAGAATTTAAAGGAAAAGAAGCGGGGCGGCCTCAGAAGGGTTTTGCTGCCCGTCCTGTTGGTTTTGGTTCTGGCGGGCTGCGGGACGGCCTATTTCCTTTACAGCCAAAGCGTCGGCTATTTCGTCACCGACAACGCCAGGGTGACGGCTAAAATGTACAATATCGGGCCTGTGAAGTCGGGGCCCATCATCGAGTGGAACGTGGCGGCCGGGGACTACGTGCGCAAGGACCAGATACTGGGCGCCCAGGACGTGCTGCCGTACATCACCTCCCCCGTCGAGGGGCTGGTGGTGAAGAACGACGCGGCGGTGGGGCAGAGCGTCAACGTCGGCGCGCAGCTGGCGGTGGTGGCCGACGTGGCGGACATGTATATCGGCGTGAATATAGAGGAGACGGACATAGCCGGCATACGCGTGGGGCAGGAGGCCGAGGTGAGCATCGACGCCTATTCGGGCAAGAAGTTTCGGGGCCTGGTGACGGAAATCGACCGCTCCACCCAGACGTATTTCAGCAACTCCTTCAGCCTCAGCACCAGCGGCACCTACACTAAAGTCACCCAGCTTGTGCCCGTGAAGGTGTATATCGCCGACCCGCCTGACTCGCTGGCTTTCGGCATGAACGCCACGGTCAGGATAAATCTGAAGGGCGGCAGGGTTTTGGCGGGCGACAAGGGCGCCCTCCCGCTGGTGGCGGCGTTCAAGGCGGGGGGCGAGAACAGCAAGACGACCTACACGGGCAGTCTGGAAGCCTCCGACATGATAAGGGTGTCCCCCGACGTCACGGGCAGGGTGGACGCGGTGCATGTCAAGATGGGCGGCCACGTGAAGGAAGGGGACGTGCTGTTCACTCTGGACAGCGCCGACGCGGAGCTGCAGCTCAACCAGGCGAAGGCGGCCTACCAGGTGGCCCAGGTGGCTTTCGCCAACAGCCGCGCCCAACGCAGCGACGGCGCCTCCGTCATACCCGCCCAGGTCGCCCGCGACGACGCCCAGAGGGCTTATGACAGGGAGAAGGAGCTTTATGACGAGGGCGCGTCCTCCAAGAACGCCTTGGACGCGGCCAGATCCAGGCTGGAGACGGCCGAAGCCCAACTCTCGGCGGCGCGGACCCAATCCGACTCAGGCGTGGATTCCACGGCGGCCCAGCTGGACAGCGCGAAGGCGGCTGTGGACATCGCCGCCAGAAGGCTGGAAAACTGCGTGGTGAGGGCGCCCATGGAGGGGGAGGCGTTGAGCGTCTCAGTCAGCGTGGGGGACATGGCTTCGCCCCAGTCCGCGGCGCTGGTTCTGATAAACACCGCGAAGATGAAGCTGCGGGTGTCGGTCACGGAGAGCCGCATAAGCCAGGTGAAAGCGGACATGCCCGTGGATTTGTACCTGCCCTCGCTGGGGGTGAGCCTGGCGGGCTGCAAGGTGTCCAGGGTGGCGCCGGGGGTGAACCCCGCCACCGGGCTTTTCGACGTGGAAATCGAGATAGACAACGGGGACGGGCTGGCTGAGGCCGGCATGGCCGCGGAGGCGCGGATGTTCGGCGGTTCGACCGCGGACGGGACGTCTATTCCGAGCCAGGTGATATTCGTGGACGGCGGGGACTACGTGTACGTGGTGGAGCCTGTTTCGGGGGAAGAACGGACGGGGGTTCTGCGCAAGCGGCCGATAAAGGCGGAGACGTCAAGCGGGGGCGCGGCCAGAACCAGGGACGTGGCGGCGGGGGAGCTGCTGGCTTTGCCTCAGGGGGCGGTTTTTGAGGACGGGATGGCGGTCAGGTACGTGCTGGTGAAGTAGGGCGGGGACGGGATACTCCGTGCAGAAGCCGTGGGGGCGAACGCCCTCACGGCTTCTGATCTCTTTAGTCCCTGCGTGGACGGACGACAACGCGAACGAGCAGGAAAGCCATGGGGCTCCGTTATAAAAAAATGCGGCGCGCCTTAAAAAAATGCCGTAAAATATCTTGCAAAACTTGGATATTGAGCCTATAATTGATATATCGTTTTGCGCTTGCCCGTTTAGCTTTTGCGTAAGATCCCGTTCTATTGCGAAAAGTCGTTCTAGCTCTCAACCATTTTAAGCGTGTGAAACGAAAGGAGAAGGGAAATGTCTAAAAGAAAGCTCTTGTCGGCTTTTGCCGTAGCGGCCATCTGCGGAGGGCTGTTGCCAGGGTTTCCTAGCCCCGTAACGACAGCGCTGGCTGCCGACGAACCGTTCATCCAGCCGAACAACCCTATCGTCAAGTCCATATTCACTGCGGATCCTGAGGCGCATTCCTGGCCAACCAATCCAAACAAACTGTATATCTACCCGTCCCACGACCCATATCCATACGCCGGTTGCAACAATATGGATATGTACCATGTGTATTCGACAGAAAATATGGTGGACTTTGTTGACGAGGGGGAGATCGCGCGCCGTTCCGATCTTAACGGCCTTTCTTGGATCACCCCGTCAACGAACGCCTCGAGCTTCATGTGGGCGCCCGACGCGGCCTACAGGGACGGCTGGTATTATTTCTACTTTCCTGTCCCTCGCAACGTAGGCAGTTGGGGTTCAACATGGGAAACGGGCGTGCTGAGAAGCAGGTACCCCGACAGAGGCTTCGAGCAGATCCCGGCGGACGCGGTGAACTCCAACCCTGGCAAACCTTGGCTAGGCTTTATAAGGGATTCAGGGGCGACCGACGGGTACAACAATATGTATGACGTCTGCGTCCGCGTATACGACGGGCAGGCGTACATTTACAACGGCGCCGCCCAAACCCTGTGGCAGGGCAAGCTCAAAGACGACATGGTGACTCTCGACGGCAAACTGCAGCTCGTGTCCACGGATCAAACAAGCGTAGCCAACGCCAATGGCGATCCTGCCGCCTACAGAAGACTGACGAACTATCATGAAGGGCCGTCCTCTTTCAGAAGGAAAGGGCCCGACGGCAATTGGATTTACTATCTGATCTATCCGGGCGGCGCGGGCTCATACAACGGCCTCAGCGGCGACAGCTTTTATTATGCCAAGGCTGACAGCCCGTTGGGCCCCTGGGGCAATGCTCAGATTTTCTTTAACCCCACAGGCTGCGACACGTCTCACGGATCGATTTTCGAATTCAAGGGCAAATGGTATTGGGCGTACCATACCCGTGATCTTTCGGGTATCGGAGAGCAGAGATCCGTTTGCATAGACGAGGTTAAGTTCAACGAGGACGGCACCATCCAAAGATTCAGCAAGACTTTTGACAGCGTCCCTCAGGACGGCCCTGATTACGTGAGGCCCACAGGCGTTAATTTGAGCGCCGCGCAAGCCGTTCTCGGCGGAACCGGCACACGTCCCGTTCTTAGCAACGACGCGGCGGCAGGGAACGACGGCGCCGTGCTCACCGGTTGCGGAGCTAACAACACCACCATCACCTTTAACAACGTGGACGGCGGGACAGGCAACCGAGCGAGACTGGTGTTCCATTACTCGACGACCGCCGACGTGCCTAAACTTAATTTGTTCATAAACGGCATGGATTACAAATCCGTCAATTTCCCGAAAACCGGCGGGGATTCGTTCTATTCGGAAGTTGAATTTTCCACCAGAAAACTCAACCCTGGCACGACGAACACCATCGAGCTGCGAGGGTACAACGTGGCCACCAGACTTAACCTCAATTATGTTGAGGTCATACTGTTTGACGACTCCACGCCGCCTCCGGGATACTTTGCATTGAATGTCACCCAGGCCACGGGCGGCACGGCTTCCGCCAAATGGAACTTGCAGGACGCGGGCGCGAGCCTGAGCGTGGCAGCCGGTTCGAAGGTGACTTTGTCTTACGATGAAGGCACGGGTGAGTTCGACGGATGGGATGTAGTGAAGCCTGCAGGATTGGCTGTCACCGAAAACACCTTCTACATGCCCTACGGCGAGGTGGAGATCAAGCCGATCTTCAACAATGAAGGCAACGCCCGCAGACCCATCATAACTGCGCAGCCCGAGGACGTCACGCTGATACAGGGGAATAACGCCCTGCTTTCAGCGGAGGCGATCATCAAAGACGCGGGAACCCTGAGCTACCAGTGGTACGTCAACACTACCGACTCAACCGTAGGCGGCTTGCCCGTCAGCGGCGCGAGCGGCGCGTCATACGCCCTGCCCACGGAAACCGTAGGCACTTTGTACTATTATGTCGTCATTACAAACACGAACGCGTCCGCCACGGGGCCCAACAAGACGGCGACAGCGACGAGCCGCGTCGCCGCCGTGAGGGTTGACGCGCCCCCCAGCAAGGAATGCGACCTGATCGGCGCGAACGCGCCGTTCAAGATCGTCGGTTCGGAAGTCACGGCGCTCGTGTCCAACCATACGACCAGCATAAACCTGACCGACGCGTTCCAAGTCAGCGACGCCGCGAAATGGGTTCTGTACAGCAACCCGGGATACACGACGGAAGTCTCGAAGGTCGTGAGCCCGTTGCTGTCCGGGGACAACGTCAGATACATCAGGGTCACTGCGGAAGACAACGTGACGACGAAGGACTACACCATAACCATCACCCGCAAAACCGACGTCATAGGAAGATTCAAGACTCCTCCCCCTCTGAACGGCACGCTTAACCCATCAGAATGGGGCGATAAAGTCTTTACCCTCGCCAATGGCGCGGAAGGCGTCGCTCTGACGCAATTCAACCCGACCGCAGGGTATCCTCCGGCCGACTTTTCAGCGGACGTTTATCTGGGTTATGACGCGAGCAACGTCTACCTAGGGTTGATTGTCAACGACCCTCTTTGGATAGCGGCACGATCCGGCTCTAATCTTTGGCAAGGTTGCGGCGTTCAGCTTAACCTTTGGAGCGGAAGGACAGGCGCCAGATCCGAATACGGCTTTGGCCTGACCGCCTCGGGCCCCGCCCACTGGCAATGGGCCAATGGCACAGGCACCACCAGTCTGCCGACCGGCTACAATAACTATGACATTAAGCGGATCGAGGGTACCGACACATTCATCTACACTATAGCCGTTCCGCTCAACTCATTCAGGCAGAACGCGGCAGCGAACCCGTTGTCCGAAGGCAGTGATCTGTGGTTCTCCATTTCCTACAACTATCCGAGCGCAAGCAATATGATATGCGCTTTTGACATGGGATTCCACAGCAAAAACTTGAACGACGCCCGTTCGCTCACACTGGGTTCCGCCATAGAGCCGAACTCCATACTGAATGCCTACGTCGTCGGCGGCGCTGTTGCCGACGTCACGGTACGCGCGGCTTCTCCCGATGATTCGCTTTTGTTGCTCGCCGCCTATGACAAAGCCGGCGCATTGATAAGCGCCAAGGCGTTTGAACCGACCCGCTCGGGCAAACAGGACATAAATGCCAACTTCGATTTCGGCGACGCCGCTACGATCAAAGCGTTCCTGTGGAATAAAAAAATGGCGCCCTTGACCGCAGCGAAAGAGATACGCGTCCCATAAAAGCCCAAGAGCCAAAAACGGGCGACATGAAACTACGAGGAGAGCCAGGCGACCTGGCTCTCCTTTGCTTCGGCTAATGCGGCGGCACGACGTTGCTTACCGCTATTGCTCCACCGACTAAATGTTGCGCTGAAACCGCTTCAGCGAGGATTTTTTCTGTCGGACAAGGCGGCGGAGCAATAAAATCAAAATTCTGCTGTTTCCGCGCGGAAAGCGCTTGGCGTCCGTCCCATATGGATATACAATATAGTATGAGGCTGTTCCGCGCGGTTAGCGGGGCACACGCATGAAAGGCAGGTACTATGATTCATTGTTACAGGTTCAAGGGGATAAACATAGTGTTGGACATAGACAGCGGCGCCGTACACTTAGTAAGTGACGCTGTCTATGATATCTTGGAATCACGTGGCCGATACGCGTCAGACGCGGAATTCGCGGACGCGTTGGATTCTTTGCCGACAGGCACGGGTTTCGGCCATTTGGAAAGCAGATATGGCAAGGAACTCCTGCAAGAAGCCGCATCTGAGATAAAGACGCTTATAACAGACGGAACCCTGTTCAGCGACGACGCTCATGTCACGACGGGCATGTTAGGAAAAAGAGGGGCCGTGATCAAGGCTATGTGTCTGCACGCTGCGCATGACTGCAACATGTCGTGCGAGTATTGCTTTGCCGGAAAGGGCTCCTTCACGGGCGAAAAATCTTTGCTCGACGTCGGTACGGGGAAAAGAGCGATTGACTTTTTGTTGCGCCACTCCAGTGGCAGGAAAAATCTTGAAGTGGATTTTTTTGGCGGAGAGCCATTAATGAATTTTGACACGATCAAAGCTATCGTCACATATGGGCGGGAAGAGGAACGGAAGCACGGCAAGAACATCCGCTTTACTGTAACTACCAACGGCCTGTTGCTGGACGAGGCTAAGGAAGCGTTCATTAACGAAAACATGGACAACGTCATACTCAGCATTGACGGCAGGCCGGAGATCAACGACGCAGCCAGAAAAACCGTAGGAGGGCAAGGAACTTACGGCCACATAATCAAAAACTTCAACAGATTCAGAGAACGACGCAAGGGCAACTATTTCCTGCGCGGCACGTTTACCAATAATAATTTGGATTTTTCCGATGACGTGAAGCATTTGGTTGACTTGGGATTTCATGCCGTGTCGGTGGAACCTGTCGTCGCCGATGAGACAAAGGCTTATGCATTGAAGCCCGATGACATCCCACGTATAAAGGATGAATATGACAGATTGGCGGATTTGTGCGTTAGCTATGCCGAAGCGGGCAAACCGTTCGTTTTTTTTCACTTCAACATCGATCTTGAACAAGGGCCTTGCGTAATAAAACGCGTTTCAGGCTGCGGCGCGGGCACGGAGTATGTGGCCGTCGCCCCCGACGGCGATATTTACCCCTGCCATCAGTTCGTGGGTGAGGAACAGTTCCGTTTAGGGAACGTCAACGACGCTGTTTTCGAGAACCGTCTATATGACATGTTCAACGGCGCGCATATGATGAACAAACCCGAATGCGGGGCCTGTTGGGCAAAATATTATTGCGGCGGCGGCTGTCACGCCAACGCCTGGCACATTAACCAGGATATCCTGAAGCCCTACGCCCTAGGTTGCGAGATGGAGAGAAAACGCGTCGAGTGCGCTATAGGGATTAAGGCCATGTTGTTTCTGCGTCGCAGCGGCGAGAACGGCTTATAAACAGGGAAGGGCGGCCAATTAGGACCACCCTTCTTCTGCCGTTTTAGGGCAGTTTTTCCATATCCGCGCACTGCCCGCCGCATCGCCGTCAGCTAACAGTGACTGTTATCGCGCTGACCAATCCGCTCCCGTCCGTGCTTTTAAGTCCTATGACGGCGTTCCCGAGCCTACGCGGGGTTATAACGCCGTCGCTCGTGATCGTAACCACGCCCTTGTTGCTGCTGTCAAGCGTGTAATATTCGCCATCCACGTTGAATTGCAACTGGTACGCCTCGCCCAAACGCAGATAAAGCCGCACAGGCGACACAATCCTCGCCTGGGACATAAGTATCCTCTCAGACGCCAAAGCCCCGCTCAGGGAAACGTGGTAGTAATCCCCCGCCACCCAGTCCGCCGGGGAGGCGAAGGTGAAGCTCAGGTTGCCGCTCGCGTCCGCGGAGGGCGTGGCGAAAACGTCATACTCCGCGGCCGAAGGCGCCGCGCCGTAGCCCCCGTAAAGCTTAAACACCTGGTTCGGCGCGTAGCCTGATCCCGTCACCGCCACCGTCCGCGTGGCTTTGTCGGGCTTGATGCTGAAACCGGGCGTCCCCGTGGCGAAGGCCGCGTAGGCGTTCTCCACCGCCTCGTCGGTGAGCGCCCTGACCCTCGCGGCGTACTCCTCCTCCAAGAGCAGGTATTCCTCCGAAGGGGCGTTCAAAAGCGCCACGTTCGGCGTGTTGGCGGGGGTGGAGTTCGGGTAGCTCAGGGGGTAGGAGCTTAAAGACTTCACCGCCTGCTCGTACCAGGCGCCCCACTCCCTCAGCACCCGCAGCTCGTTCGTCAGCTCCGTCGCCAGGCTCTTGCCGTTGGCGTCGGCGTAAATCCTGTGGTGCGCCGTGTTCTCCCGCTCCAGGGCGAAGCGCGCCTCGGCCGCCCTGTAGACCACGTCCATCAGCGACGCGCCGTTGTCGGGCTTCTCGTCCGTGACGTTGGCCGCCGTGTAGGCGGTGGCGAAGGTGACGATGTCCACGTTCCTCATCTCCCTGGCGCTGGCCATGGCCAACGTGTCCACGGAGGAATGGTAGGTGTAGTCCGTGAAATGCCACGTCAGGAGCGCGGGTATCTTGTAGCCCAGGAAGGTCGAGTGGTCGCTGCCTCCCTCATAGGGGCAGACCTCCACGCGGAAGCCGTCGTCAACGGAGTCGATGACTTCCTGCGTCACCGCCATGTACAGGTCGTTCAGGAAATGCCCCGTCCTGAAATAATTCTGGCTGACGGCACCTGATGAGCCCCACAGCGTGTCAGAGTCGGGCAGCCTCACGAAGGAGCCGGAGGCGTTCTTGTACGTGCTGTCATAATACGGGGCCTGTCCGGGCAGCCTGTCCAGGGTATAGCCGTTGGCCACGGAGGGGTCGGGCGTCTTTTCTATGCGCATGACGCCGCCCGTTTTGGACGGATCTTCGCCCACCATGTCCATGTCCAGCGCCAGCTTCAGCTTCTTTATCTCCGTGCCGTGGAACTTGTTCCATACCGTGCCCATGTTCATCTCGTCCCCCCAGAGGAAGGTGATGGTGCGCTCGGGCCTGGCTATCTTGCCCTCGTCGATCATCTTCTTCACGCGGACGGCCATCTCCAGCATGGCGGCCACCCCCGTGGCGTTGTCGTTGCAGCCCGGCTCCTGCACGTGGGCGCAAATCAGTATCCTCTCGTCAGGCTTGGACGCGCCCTTGATTTCGGCGATTCCCACCGCCTGGCCCTTGCCGCCCTGCGCCGCGTCGTTCATGGGGTAAATCCGCCCCACGCTGACGCTTTTCACCAGGACGGGCGTCTCGGCGCCGTTTATCAGCTCTATGAGCGCGGCTTTCTGGTTCCTGGAAAGCTGCCACTCCACGATAGGCTTGCCCGCCGTCATGGCCGCCAACGCCCTGTTCGTGCCCGTGCCGCTGGCGTATCTGGCGGAATCCATGAACTGCATCTCCCCGTCGATGACCGGGGTATTGTAGTCATTGAGGGAATTGGCGGACATAACCGCCACCGCGCCCACCTTTTGGGCGTAGGTGAAGGTGGAGCTGAGGCTGGAGTCCGACACCAGCACGCCGCCCGCCAATTGGGCCTCATCCGCCGCCGTGGGGTAGCGGCTGCTGCGCTGGTTAGGCGACGACCCCGAGATAGTCCCAACGTAGAAAGCCCTTCCCGTCAGCCCCTGGGCGTCCTGGGGCTTAGTCCCCGCCGGGTCGGTGAAGCAAGTCTGCCAGGCCAGATGCGTGCGCTTGCCCAGCTTGGCCTCCTCGCCGTTCAGGACGTTTATCCTGTTTCCGTTCTCATCCTTTTTTGTTATCCAGGCCCACATGTCGTCAATGCTCTTGACGCCGTAGAGGTTGTCGTAGTAGTCGATGTAGGTTTCGGTAGTGGGGTTGAAGGAGGCGGTCTCCACGTTTATTTTCCCCACCAGCGCCTCCGAGCCGGCGGGAGCCTGGACGACCTCCAGCTTCGCGTATTCCGGCGCCCAGACATTGCTGGACACGGACGTGTCGTACATCGTCCACGCGTAGTCGCCGTCGGCGCTGCCGCTGGCGTCGGTAGTCCCGGCGTCTTTATACCCCGCGGACAGCAGCTGCCGATGGACGAAATCTTCGATAATGCGGTTCTGCCACGTGCCTCCCGTGGTTCTCCAGCCCATGAACACGAAGGACAGGTAATCGAAGGCGTTCTCGCCGTCGATGTTCTCTCCCAGGGCTTTGACCGCCTGGCTTATGGGCGCGGAAACGCCGCTCCCCGCCGAACCCCCGCCGCCCTCCTGGGCGAAGGAGCCTATGCCCCCGCCCGCGGTCAGGGCGACGCAAAGCAAAACTGCGGTAATTTTTCTCTTTAACATAACAATCCCTCCTTAAATTCCATCAATTAGGACGACGGGCGCCGCCGCGCGGCCTTGCGAGCCCCTAGGCGGCCCCGCCCGCGGTCATCCCGCGTCCACGGCGGCGGCTTTCTGCCAGGAGCGCGTCTCATAGGCCGCCGCCAATGGGGCGTAGGTGTCGGCGTCCCAGGCGAACACCCTCAGGACGCCCCCGTCCCCCAATGGCGACAGATCAGGCTCAAAGACGGCGCGGTACGTCCCCGCGCCTGAAACCGAGACGTTTCGGACGTCCAGAGAGTTAAGGGCGCCCCGCTTGTCGTACACGGCCATTATAAGATTCACGCTCCTGTCGGCGGCGTCGCCTTCGTCAGCTTTCAGAACCGCTTCCGCCAGGCGCCCGTCCGTCTTAGCCCTCAGCTCGTAGCCCGACGCCTTTGGGTACAGTATCACATACGAGAAATATCCATGCTCGGGGTCGGTGGAATTGCCCCAGTCGTAGGCCAGCCTGTACCATGACTGCACCACGTAGCCGTCCTGGTTGTGGTCGTTCACGTCCGCAGGGTCCGCCATTATCAGCACGTCGTCATGGACGGCCTCCGTGCCCATGTCGTCGTAGCCTATGACGGTCTGCCAATGCCCGCCGTTCTCATGCCAATAAACCATGACGGGGACGCCCGCTTCCGTCAGGCGGGCGAAGAAATTGGCGTAGCTTTCCAGGTATTCCCCTTTGTACATCACCCCGAAGGAGTCCCCCGGATACATCCACAGGTTGTCGTCGGTGGTGACATAGCCCCAACTGTCCCCAGACAGCCGGTTCACGCCGTCAATCATCCGTTTCATCTCGTTCAGGGAGGTCCCCAGAGACGCGCTGCCTTGCGCCTTCCCGCGCATTTCCGCCAAGTCGATCTCCGTGAGGCCGCCTGCGGCGCCGTAATAGTTCAGCGCGGCCAGCAACGCGGCGGGGCCGTCCGTGTAGTCAGTGGCCTGTTGGAGCGACTGGTAGCCCTCCAGCAGGCGCAGGCCGTTTATGTCCCCGCTTTTGAGGTTGTAGAAGTCCAGGTTCTTGTAGTAGGGGGAGCGATCCGCGTCGCCCTTGCCGAAGCGCTCCGCCCCGCCGGGGCCGCTGAGGCCGTCAGGGCCTATTTTGATCAGCCCCTTGTAGGGGGAGCCTTCTTCCTCGTTCCAGGCTTTTATCTGGGCCGCCAGCCTGGCCTTGTAGGCCGCGTCCCCCGCCGCGCCCGCTCCTATGGGCGGCGCGGGCTTGACGGCGGCGTTGGAGCCGTCCTTGCCCAGCAGCTTCGCCCCCACGCCTGGGACGGGGACGTATTCCTTGCTGAAATCATGCCCCTTGGGCCAGGCCGCCGTGAACACGAAATTGGTGAAATTCCTGTCGAACCTGACGCTCCAGTCGTTTATGAGGCGTTCGTAGGATTGTATGACATAACCGTCCTGCAGGTGGTCTGAGTCGTCGTAAGGGTCGGCCATTATCAGCACGTCGTCGCTTATGTCAGGCGTGCCCATGTCGTCATAGCCTATGGCCACCTGATAATGCCCCGCCCAGTTCTGGGAGCCTATTATCACGGGGACTCCGTGCCTGATATACCAGGGGATGGCTTCAAAGAGGGTCATTTCCGTCCCGGCGCCGTCGTCCAGCGCGCCGCCCGTCACGTCCAAATCCGTCACGGCGGGGTCGCGGACGACGGCGGGGCTGGCGGAGCGCAGGCTGTAGGCCGACACGTACTCCCAGTCCTGGCCGTACTCCGCGTTCAGGCCCTCAAACACGTTGTTCAGCTCCTGTTGGCTGGTCGCCCTGCCCCACTCGCGCCCCGGACCGCGAAGCTTGGACAAATCCTGCTCGTTAAGGGTGTAGGCGCCCCGAGAGGACTGCCCTTCCCTGCGCCCGAACCAGTTCACCGCCGTGAGGGCCGAAGCCAGGCCGCAGGAATAGCCCGCCGCCTGCTGTATCGTCTCGTAGCGGTGCAATATGTCCAGGGAGCCTGTTTCGCTCCCGTATATGTCGTAATAGCTGTTCTGGGACACGTAGGGCGACCGTTCCACGTCATAGGCGAAATCCATGACCGCGCCCTCCAAGACGTCCTGGTGGAAGGGGTAGCCCGCCCTGCCGTAGTCGTATGAGCCTGCCCTGCCCAGCATTTCCCTGTACAATCTGGCGCCGTAGGGGATCACGCCCGGCCTCTTGACCTCGGCCACCACGGGGACTGACACGAAGCGCCCGCCGTTGCCCCCCTCGACACCCGAGGGCTTCAAATCCAGCGTCAGGTGGCCGATGGCCTTGGGCGCGTAGGGATGGGCGTCGAAATCGATGAAGGGCTTTCCTTCAAACAGCAGGCCGCCGCCCGCCACGCCGTCGAAGCGGAACCCCAGCTCTATTTTGCTCGGCGCGACGAGTTGGACGCCCGTCAGGCTCAACCCCTCAGGGAGCCCGCTCAGGTCGAAGTCCTCCAGGCCCACGCCGGGCGCGAAGGCCGCCCCTGACAGAACGGCCGCGGTGGTCAGCGTCTCCGCCGTCCCCTGCTTAAACAGCAGATAACCGTCGTTCTCGTTCTCAAAACCGAAGCCGTAATAAACTCCCGGCTCATTTTGGTCGGCAGGGACGTATATGCCGTAATCCCTGCGCTGGCCGCCCACTTCCTCGTTTTGGGCGAAAGCGGCGCCCTGAGCCGCGACGAGCAACGCCGCCGCCGTCAGAAACGCGGCGCCCTTCTTCAGACCGTCAACAAATCTTTTTTCAGCCATTTACTTTTCCTTTCCTGTAAAAGGGGCTTCCCGACCCCCCCAAGACGGACACGGCGGCCACGACGCGAAACCGCCGACAAATCGTGTTATATTGCCCCGCCGACTGAACATTGCGCGTTCGCCGGTCTTTTTTTCGCCGCGCTTCAGCGCAACATCTAGTCGTTGGAGCAATACTCATCCTCTTTTAATTTCCGCCCAAAATTATTGGGCAGGCGTCGGAGGACAGCATCTACTGTTCCGCTTCAAAGCAGCATTTTAAACGCGGATTGGTATTAAGTGCGGACTGGCTTTAAATGCGGATTAGTATTTAGATAACATCATATACTAAAATTTCCTTTTCGGCAAGAGTGTTTTTTTGAGATTTCGTTAGGCGATCCAAGGGAACGGGCTGTTTGTCGGCGAAGGGCGAAATATCCGCGAAAAGCACGATAAGGGAATTTTCGCGCCAAATCGCGCAATCGCGGAGTGGACAGGGCGCCCCTCCGTGGGGAGGGGCGCCCTGGGCGGTACGGTAGGAAAACAGCGGTCAATACTTGTTGCGTTTGTCAATACTTTTTTATCGAAAATCGATAAAAAAGTATTGACAAACGATATCAAACACGCTATCCTATTACTAACAGGGCGAGCGGCCCCGCCGCTCGCCTCCCCCGCTTCCGCCGGCGGCCGCCGACGGGCATCGGGCAAGGGCATTTTAAACGCGTGTTGATTATGGTATCAGAAAGGACTGTCTTATGAAGTGGGATTCAAAAAAGTCGGTGATTTTGTCGCTGGCCTGCAATAGGGCCGTCATGGTTTTGGCGGTGGCCGCCGCCGCGGCTTTGCTGTGGCCGCCCGGCCGCTCGGCTTTCGTGGCGTCTCTTATGGAGACGGGCTCGCGCGGGCGCCTGCCTCCCCTCGACATGCCGGCCGTGGCCGTCGCCGTTCCCGCCATCGCCCTTGCCTGCGTCGCGGCGGCTCTGTTCGCGCTGTGGCTCTTGGACAGGCTGCTGAGGAACATCAGGGGCGGCGAAGTGTTTGTCAGGGGGAACGTGGCGGCTCTTAGGGGGATATCCTGGTGCTGCTTCGCCGAGGCCGCCCTGCTGGCGCTGGCCGCCTTCCTGTCCTCCGTGTTTTTCCTGTTTTGCCTGCTTGCGCTCATGGCGGGGTTCGTCGGGATTATCCTCAGGGTGGTGAAGAACGTTATCGAGGCGGCTGTTCTCCTTAAAGAAGAGAACGACCTGACCATTTAGGAAGGAGGGGGCATGTCTATAATAGTGAATCTGGACGTGATGCTGGCCAAACGCAAGCTCCCCGCCGGAGAATTGGCCGAGAGGGTGGGCATAACCGCGGCCAATCTGTCCGTCCTTAAGAACAACAAAGCCAAGGCGATACGGTTCTCCACCCTGGAGGCGATATGCAGGGTTTTGGACTGCCAGCCGGGAGACCTATTGGAGTACAAAGAAGATTGACCGCCTGAGCGCGGGGCGGCGGGCGGACGCCTCGGCGCGGCGGGACGCGGGCCCGCGTCGGGCGGTCCGAATCGTGGAATTACGTGAGATTTCAGGGAGGGAATATGGAACAGCACATGAACGGCGCGGCGCGGACGCCCGCCATAAGCATTGACGGCATGCCGCCGCAGTTTCTCAAGAAAAAAGAGCTCTTCGAGTTCACGAGGGCGGACAGGACGCTCACGCCCTTGGCGGCCCTGTGCGGGTTTTTGTTTTGGGAATGGCTTGCGAAGCCCGGCGCCTCCTTGGGCGTGTTCGCCTTCACCGTCGCGCTGGCGGCTTCGGCGCTGTGCTATTTCCGTATGCGCGGCATAAGGCAAAGCGGCAAGAGCCTGGCGGCGCTGGGCCTGGTGGCGGCGCTCGCCCTGCACTTCCTCATTTTCGACGACAGCCCCGTCCGCCTTCTCGTGCTGCCCTTCCTGTCCGCCGCGTACCTCTACTGGGTCGCCGTCTCCGCAGGGGCCAGGATTAAGGACAGGGTTTCGGAATACATAGTTTTCGATTTGGTGAACCAAACCTTTATAGCGCCCATGGCCAGCCTGCCGATTTTTTTCAAGAGCGCGGCGGCGGCCTTCGTCGGCAAGAAGCGCGGCAAGAGCGTGGGCCTCGGGCTTTTGGGGCTGTTGCTCTGCCTCCCCCTGGCCTTGGCGGTGGCGTCGCTGCTGAGGGGGGCCGACTACTCTTTCATGCGGCTTTGGGACAATATGCTTGAGGCGGCTGACATGGATCGCGTCAGAACCTATGTCCTTGAGTTCTTCTTGGGGATACCCGTGGCGGCCTATCTGTTCGGGTCGCTGTTCTGCGCCGCCGGCAAGCGGGGGCGGGGCTCGGCGTCGGAGGAAGGAGTGGCGCGCGGCCTGGCGCGGGCGAAGATTTTCCCCGCCGCGCTGGCATACGCGCCGCTGGCCTTGCTCAACGCGCTGTACCTGCTGTTTTTCGTCGCTTTGGGCGGCTACCTCTTCTCGGCCATGTCGGGCTCGCTCCCACAAGACCTGACCTACGCGGAATACGCGCGCAGGGGCTTTTTCGAGCTTTGCCAGGTAGCCACCATAAACCTGTGCCTGACCGCGGGGGCCTACCTGCTGCTGAAGCGCGAGGCGAAGCCTCCCCTCCCCCTGCGCGTCCTAGTGGGCTCCATGTCCGCGTTCACCGTCCTGCTGGTGGTGACGGCGTTGAGCAAGATGCTGCTGTACATTTCTTCGTATGGCTTGACGCGTCTGAGGATATACACCACCTTCTTCATGGTCTGGCTGCTTCTGCTGTTCCTTCTGATATTGCTGTGGCACGTGAGGCCCTTCGCGCTGGCCGGGCCCGTGACCCTGCTGGCCGTCCTGTGCGCCCTCGTGCTGGCTTTCGGCAATTCCGACGGGCTTATCGCCAAGTACAATCTGGAGCAATACGAGGCGGGGCGTCTGGCAGACGTGGACTACGTTACCCTGGCGCGGCTGTCGGACGGGGCGGCGCCCTATGTGCGCGCCGCCTATGACAGGCAATCCGACGGCCTGGCGAAGGCCAATCTGCGCGCGGTCATGATGATGCTGGGGCGGCACGTCTACGACTCGGAATGGCGTTTTGAGTACAGGGACGGCGTTATAGCGGACACGAGGGCGCCTTGGGGGACGCGTGACTCGGGCGCGGGCGGCGGGCCGGCGCCTGAGGGCGCGGGCGTTCAGAAAAACGCGTCCCAGTTCCAAAGATGGAATTTGCAGAGTTTTTGGGCGGACGGGCTGCGCGGCGGTATGTGAGCGCGGTTGGTGGCGTGGTTTCAGCGCGACATTTAGTCGGTGGAGCAATAGCTAATCTCAGGTCGGGAGAAACCCGTTAAAACCGCTGGAAGGGGGGCCGCGCGTTTTAACGGGGTCGCCAGGCGGCTCGGCGGGTCGGCGAGTCGGGTTAGCTATTGCTAACCGATCTTTAAAAAAAATACCTTCCTGCCGAACGCCCCGCCTGCGGGTTCCGCAGACGCGACCTGAGTTAACTTTTACTATTATAACCCATGGCAACGGGAAAAGCAATGGGCGCCTCTTAAAATTCCGAGGCTCGGGAAGATTTTCGAGGCGGGCGCCCATGCCCGCCACTGAATATAGCGCCCGTTTGCGGCGCGGGCCCCGCGACGGTCGCGGATGTGGGGATGGATCGCGGCGAGCCCTTCCCGTCAGCCTTCTTGTTTTTGGCAGATGAGGCAACATGCCTTGCCCGCGAGCGTCGCCCGTTCGGAGACCGCGAAGCCCGCCGCCTCGCCCGCTTCGACCAGGCGTTCCGTCGGGCGCTTGGCATAGCCCCGCCTCGCGACGGGTAGCGTGTCCAGAAAGTCTTTGGCATAGAAGGCGTTGACGAAGAGGCCGCCGGGCTTCAGCACGCGAAACGCCTCCGCGAACCCTTCGCCCAAGTCGGGCCAGAAATACACCGTGTTGACCGTGTACGCCTTGTCGAAGAAGCCGTCGGGGAAACCTGTCCGCGACGCGTCTCCCAGCGACAAGGCCACCCTGCCCTCACGAATGTGCCGACGGCAGCTCCTGCCCGCTACGCGAAGCATGTCCTCGGATACATCGACGCCGTAGAATCGGCTGCCGTGGTTTCCCGCGAGGCGACGGAGCAGATATCCGTTCCCAAAGCCTATGTCCAGCACGGCGTCGCCGTCCCGCAAGCCTAGCGCGGACTCCGTCTCCCGATATTGGCGGTCGTTCTGGCGGCTCGCGACGAACATCACGAGCCTGCCCCCGACGCCCGCCGGCTTGTGGAGCTGCCCGCCCACGTACCTCATCAGGCCCATGCGCCCTCCCCCGCTTACCTCCCGTTATGCTTGCCGCACCAGACGGCGATTTCGGTTATCAGCTCGAGAGGCAGAGGCTCTTTGTGCAAGAACCTTACGCCGCCCTTGGTGGCGTGATAGCCTTTCAGCTTGTCGGCAAAGACGGCCGTGGCCTCGCCGCCCGGGAACAGGCCTATCCATTTGGCGAAAGCCGCGAAGTGGATAAGGTTCCTGCCTTGCCAAAACGTCGGCATTCGGTAGCTGATTTTCTCACCTGCGTCGGGGAGCGCCTTTTTTATGGCATGGTAGACCTCCCACAGGCGCGGGCGGACGTCCTCGGCCTGCCCCTCTATATATTCGCCGATAGTCTCCGCGCCGCTGTCGCAAAAGTGGTGCGGCGGCTCATAGTCGAACTCGCGGTCGCATTTTGGGCATTTCCACATAGTAACGCCTAAGCCTCCTAATACCTATCCTTGCTTGTCGCTCCGCCCAAAACTAATCGGGCGGGCGTCGGAGGATAGTATATGCCAATCCGCTCCAAGGCGACATTTCAGATGCGGATTAGTATTGCTCCACCTGCTTCGCCTTTCGCCAGTTCGGAAGGGGCGGGCTCAGTCTCCCCACGCCAGCTCGGCTATGGCCTCCGCGTAGAGACCTATCAGCAAAAACAGCCTCGCCTCTTCAGCAACCCCGCCCTCTTCGAGGGGCGCGGCCCCGTCACCGGTGCGGCGGGGGCCGAAGGCCACGCGGATTCCCGCCTCGGGGGCCAAGAAAGCGCTGCGGGATATGACGGGCGGTCTTTCCGTCTCCCCCGTGAGCCTGGCGTAAACCGCCGCCAGCCTGCCGCAGAGCGCCGCGTCGGACGCGCCGTCGGGGTCGGGAGGCCGCGCGTCGGCTTCGGACGCGCCGATCTGCAAGGCGGGCTCCCCGCCAGTCATGCCGCGAACGGTCACGGGCGGCAGACAGGAAATTTTAATCAGTCCCATGTCATTTTTTTCCAGCGAAGGCAGTATGGCCTCGTACACTTGCTCCTTGCCCACGGACACGGGGCAGTATGCGGCGACGGTAAGGTTCACCGCCTTGTCGTCCCCGTTTATCATGGCGGGATTCAGGCGCAGGCTCCCCGAAGCCTCGTCGGAGAAGCCGCAGCCCAGACTCTCGCCGCCCGTTTCAAAGCCGATCCGCTCATTGTAGAAATCCAAAAACTCCTGGACGCCCTCCGACCCGAAATGCAGGGAGGACAGGAAATCCATCAGCACGGATATGGCGTTAAGCCCTTCCTCAGGTCTGGAGCCGTGGGCCGACGCGCCGCGGGCGCTTATCTCCAGGCTCTTGCCCAGCCCCTTCACGCGCAGTTCGCGCCCCGTCTCGCTTCTGTAAGCGGCGGCCTTCTCTTTTATGGCTTCGTAGCCCTCCCCCCTGACCACCGCCCTGGCGAAGTCCGGGACGGCGTCGGGCGCCTCCCCCCCGCTCAGGCTCCGCAGCGCCAGCCCCTTAGGCCCCGCCTTCGCCAGCTTTTTGGCCAGGCCGAACACCAGGCGCCCCATGGCGCCGCAGGAAGCGGGGAAATCCCCGTCCAGGGAGAATCCCACGTCGGGCGCCCTGAAACGCCGAAGGTAGCGGGCCAGGCCGTCTCCGCCCCGCTCCCCGTCCAGCCCCAGTATGAGCCGAACCTTCTTTTCGGGCGCGAAGCCCGCGCCCGACAGCGCCTTCATGGCGTAGTAACAAGCTACGGCGGGGCCTCTGCCCCTCGCCGCGCCTGCGGGCCGCGCGTCCAGACGGCCCAGCATCCCCAGAACCTCTTCCGACGTGCCCACGACCTCCCCGTCCCCGTCGTAGACCAGCCCGCCGAACTCGACATGCCCGCCGTGCCCCTCGACGTCGTCCGCGTCGAAGCCGTCGGCCGCGGCAAGCTTCATCATATAATCAAAAGCGGCCTTGGCGCCCTCGCTGAAGGGAGGCTCCCCCTCCCCTCCCGAGGCGGCGCCGTCCATGGCGGCGATCTCCCCCAGGGCGCGCGCCGCCTCGCTTTTAACCCCTTCTATGGCCGCCGCCAGCTTTTCTCTGTCTATTCCCGCCATTCAACACCATCAAAATTATTGCTCTTTATAAATCTGCCCGTCGCCAAAGAGGCCCACGCAATATTCCAGCGCCTGCCGCGCCCTCTCCCCGTGCCCTGACTCCAGCAGGGAGGGGTTGTTCATGAAATCCCCCGTCAGCGGGATGATATGGTACACGTTCTTCCTGCCGTCATTGTACTTGTCCACCCAGGTGGGCAGCGCCTTCGTGTCCAGGGAGAGCAACTTGCGGCTGTCGGGCATGAGCTTCAGATCGGCCAGCACCATCATGCCCTGCTCCGTGTAACGGCTGCCCGTGGTCTCCGTCCTCTGGTTGGAGATGAAATTCCCCATGGAGTAGTAGACGGGCACCTTGCGCCCGTTCGCTTCCAGCGTCTCCATGCCTTGCAGGACGTGGGGGTGGGACGCCACGATGAGGTCGGCCCCCGCCTGGGCGATTCTGGCGGCTATCTGCCTCTGATTGTCGTCGGGGCTCCTGTGGTACTCGTTGCCCCAATGAAAATAGCAGACCACGAAGTCCGCGCCCGACGCCCGCGCCGCGCCCACGGCGCCCTCCACGGCCGCCATGTCCGCCTCCAGCGTCTCGAACCCGAAGGAATTCACCATAGGCTCTATTTCCGCCTTCACGGGGATGCCGTTAAGGGTGCGCGTCCCGTTGTAGCGCGGCGACTCGTAGGTGTAGGAAACCAGGCCCACGTTTATGGCGCCGGCGCTCAGGAGCATGTAGTTAGGCTCGCCCTCCAACTGGGAGCCGACGTTTTTCAGTCCTGCGGCGCGAAGGGTCTCAATGGTGCGCGTCAAGCCCGTCGCGCCCTTGTCCATCATGTGGTTGTTGGAGGTGAACACGGCGTCGAAGCCCGCGTCCAGAAGGGCGTCCGCCAGGCTGTCCGGGGAAGAGAAGCTGGGGTAGCCCCTGTACGGGCTTCCTCCCAGGGTAGTCTCCAGATTGCACAGGGCCAGGTCGGCCGACTCGATGTACGGCTTCACGAAGGAGTAGTTGTTCCTGAAATCATAATCCTTGGTCGTGTTGTCGAATTGGGCCAACAACTGCGGCTCATGCACCATCACGTCGCCCGCGAACAGAAGGCGGGCGGACGTCGGCTCCGCCGCGTGGGAATCTTCCAGCGCCGCAACCGTTATCGCGGGGGGCGTGAGCGAGAGCGAGTCCGCGCCCTGCGCGCCGCCCGTCTCTCCCCCGCCTCCCGCGCAAGCGGAAAACAGCGGGGCCAGCAGGGCAAAACTCGCCGCAAGCATGGCGCCCGCCGCTATTTTTCTGAGGTAATCGTTTTTCATCTGCCTCTATCTCTGTGACGCGCCTAATTCACTGACTCAACGGATTTAATGTCGGGATATTTCTCCTTCAGCAGCTTCTCTATGCCGTTCTTCACGGTCATCTGGGAATAGGGGCAACCCGCGCAGTGCCCCTGGAGCCTGACCCTCACCACGTTGTCCTCCGTCATCTCCACGAACTCCACGTCGCCGCCGTCGCGCTGCAGCATGGGCCTGATGCCCTCCAAAGCTTCCTTGACTTGCAATTCCATTATAAAATCTCCTTTACTGTTGGGGAGGGCCGCAGGCCGCCCTAAGGGGCCCGCGGGCGCCTCCGCGAATTATTGTTCTTGTTTTTTCCGACGCATATTAATTATATCATAGTATTTGGCGGCGCAATCATAAAATTTCGCTTAACCCCTTGAAGCCGCCCATTGGTTTTGTATATAATTGAATGTAACGCTAATCCGCGTTCAAAATGTCACCTTGAAGCGGGTTGATTGGATACTGTCTTTCGCCGTCCGCCCAATAGTTTTGGCGGGTGTTAAAAAAGATAAGTATAATGCATGGAACGTATGCCATCCCCCAGGAGGGGGCTTCTTAAAACCTCCGCAAGAAAGGAGCGGCGGCGCGGGCGCGCCTCCCCGAAACAAACATGATTGAGATTCGTTGGCACGGCAGAGGCGGCCAGGGAGCGAAAACCGCCGCCTTGCTCTTGGCGGACGTGGCCTTCGCCACGGGGATGCACGTCCAAGGGTTCCCCGAGTACGGCCCCGAGCGCATGGGGGCCCCGATTACGGCCTACAACAGGCTGGACGCGAAGCCTATACGCGTCCATTCAAACATTTACTCCCCTGATTTCGTGGTGGTCGTGGACGAGAGCCTGGTGGAGACCGTGGACGTGGCCGCCGGCATCAAAAAGAACGGCGCCATCATCATAAACACCGGGAAGGAGCCTTCTAAGGTCAGGAAAATATTCGCGAAATTCCCAGGTGACATATACGCCATCGACGCGCGGGACATATCCCAGCGGACTGTCGGGAAGAACCTACCGAACACCCCCCTTCTGGCGGCGGTCGTCAGGGTCTGCGGCGTCATGTCGGAACAGGAGTTCATCGGCAATATGGAAGAGTCGTTCAAACACAAATTCGCGGCCAAGCCCGAGGTCATCGAGGGCAACATGGCCGCCATCCGCGAGGCATGGAAGGGGGCGGTGCGCGTATGAGCGGGAAAAACCTCATGGAAAAGATAACCCCCGCTTCCGGCTGGCGGGAGCTTACCGTCGGGGCGGCCGTCTACGGCGAGGGGAATTCCGTGTTCTTCAACACGGGGGAGTGGCGCTCCGAAGACCCCGCCTGGTACGCGGACAAATGCAGGCATTGCCTGCTCTGCTTCCCCGTCTGCCCCGACAGCTCCATACCCGTCGTCGGGGGCAAACGGCGCGACTTCGATTTCGGCCATTGCAAGGGCTGCGGCATATGCGCCAAGGTCTGCCCCTTCGGCGCCATCTCCATGAGCGCCGCGGAAAAGGAGGCGGCGAAATGAGCAGACGCGACAGGATGTCAGGCAACGAGGCGGTCGCCACGGCCATCAGGCAAATCGGGCCCGACGTGATAGCGGCCTTCCCCATCACTCCTTCCACGGAGATACCCCAATACATATCCTCATACAAGTCCGACGGGCTTATCGACACGGAGTTCGTGGCCGTCGAGTCCGAACACAGCGCCATGTCGGCCTGCATAGGCGCCAGCGCGGCGGGCGTCAGGGCGATGACCGCGACCAGCTCGGCAGGCATGGCCCTGATGTACGAGCTGCTGTACGTGGCCGCCTCCGACAGGCTCCCCATAGTGATGGCCGCCGTGAACAGGGCTCTCACGGGGCCGATCAACATAAACGCCGACCACTCGGACTCCATGGGCGCGCGCGACTCGGGCTGGATACAGCTCTACAGCGAGAACGCCCAGGAGGCCTACGACAATATGCTCATGGCGCACCGCATAGCTGAACATCCCGACGTGCTGCTGCCGCTGATGGTGTGCCAGGACGGTTTCATCACCAGCCACGCGGTGGAAAACATCGTCATCGAGGACGACGAGCTGGTCAAATCCTTCGTAGGCGAGTACAGGCCCGAGAAGTACCTGCTGAACCCCCGGGAGTCCCTGGGCGTGGGCCCGTACAGCGTGTCCGCCTTTTACATGGAAATCAAAAGGCAGCAGTTCGAGGCCATGAGCAAGGCGCGGGCGGTGGTCGCCGCAGTCAGCGCGGAGTTCTCCGCGTTGACGGGGCGCGAGTACGGCATGTTGGAGAAATACAGGATGGACGACGCGGATTTGGCCGTCCTGCTTATGAGTTCCTCCGCAGGCACGGGCAAGGACGCGGTGGACAGGCTCAGAGAAAAAGGCGTGAAAGCGGGGCTGGTGAAGCTCAGAGTGTTCCGCCCCTTCCCCGAGGACGACTTGGTCGAGGCGCTCAAGGACGTGAAGGCGCTGGGCATAATGGACAAGAGCGACGGGTTCTCGGGCTGCGGGGGGCCGCTGGGCGCGGAGACCCGCTCGGCGCTGTACGGCAGGGCCGACGGCGTGAAAACCGTGAATTACGTCTACGGGCTGGGCGGACGCGACGCGCGGGTGGAGGATTTCGAGGCGCTGTTCGAGGAATTGGGGCGCCTGAGGGACGGCGAGAGCCTGCCGCGCTGCAGACACCACGGAATGCGGGAGTGAGGTGACTATATATGATTTACAACGCCTATAGCTTGAAAGAGGCCGCGAGCCGGCCAGAACGCTTCGTCCAGGGGCACAGGATGTGCGCGGGCTGCGGCGCCACGGTGGCGGTGAGGGCCGTCATGAGGGCGTTGCGCCCCGAGGACAGGGCAGTGGTGACAGTGGCCACCAGTTGCCTGGAAGTTTCTTCCTGTAACTACCCTTACACCTCCTGGAACGACTCCTTCCTCCACACCGCCTTCGAGAACGCGGCGGCTTCGGCCAGCGGGGTGGAGGCCGCCTACACGGCGCTGAAGAAAAAAGGCAGGCTCGAAGAGACCTACAAATTCATCGCCTTCGGCGGCGACGGCGGCACCTACGACATCGGGTTCCAGTCCCTCTCAGGCGCGATGGAGCGCGGCACGGACATGGTCTACGTCTGCTACGACAACGAGGCCTATATGAACACGGGCATACAGCGTTCCTCCTCAACCCCCGCCTACGCGGACACCACCACCTCCGCCGTCGGCTCAAAGTCCGACGGCAAGCCGCAGTACAAGAAGGACTTGACGAAAATCATGGCGGCCCACCACATCCCTTACGTGGCGCAGTCAACCTTCATCGGCAATTTCAAGGACCTGCATCAGAAAGCCGAGACGGCCATATACACGGAGGGCCCCGCTTTCCTGAACGTTCTGGCGCCCTGCCCGAGAGGCTGGCGCTACAGCACGGCGGATTTGATGGACATATGCAAGCTGGCGGTTGACACCTGCGTCTGGCCGCTGTTTGAGGTGACGGACGGCGAGTGGGTTCTGAACTACGAGCCGAAAAAGAAGCTGCCGGTGACCGAGTACCTGAAAACCCAGGGGCGTTTCAAGCATTTGTTCGAGAACGGCAACGAGCATTTGCTCGAGCGCGTCCAGGACGACGTGGACAGGCGCTGGGAGGAATTGAAGAATCTCTGCGATATGTCGTAGGAGCGGCACGGCCGCGCCGCGACGGGACTAGCGCTAACCCGCATTCAAAGTGTTCCCTTGGAGCGGATTAGTAAATACTATCTTCCGACGTCCGCCCAATGATTTTGGGCGGAATTTAAATAAGAGATAGGTATAATACTAATCCGCATACAAAATGTTACCTTGGAGCGGATTAGTAAATACTATCTTCCGACGCCCGCCCAATGATTTTGGGCGGAATTTAAAAAAGGATAGGTATAAGGAGGTGCAGTATGATAGTGATTGTCGCGAAAAGCCAAGTGAAGCCGGAATGCGTGGAGGCCTTCAAAGAGACGGCGAAGCCGCTGGTCGAGGGCAGCCGCGCGGAAGAGGGCAATATTTTTTACGACCTCTATGAGGACGGGAATGATCCATGCGCGTTGGTTTTTATCGAGAAATGGAGGGACGAGGCCGCGATAAAGGCCCACAACGCCTCAGACCATTTCACCAAGACCGTGCCGAAGCTGGCGCCCTTAAGGGTGGGGGCGGCCGAGATCAGGCATTATAGGCAGTTGTGAGGTTAGTGATGGGGGAGCGAAAAGTCCGTAAAGCTTAAGCTTGGCGCGCCGCTCCTTTTTATCTTCGCCTAACTCCCCACCGCCCCGCCGGATATCGCCCCGCCGGAGACCGCCTTCTCGGGATGGTAGATCACGTCCACCAGCTCCTCCGTCGCCGCCTTGTCCTGTATCCAGTAAGACAGCCCGTCCTTCGTCCTGCCCTCCCCCGGCAACGTGTGCCCGTGGATGTTCGCCGTGTCGAAGCCCTTCAGCCTGGCCGCCAGCTTCAGCGCCGTGCTGAGGGTCATGTCCGACTCCATGTTTTCCATGACGGCGGTCACCACCTTGGGGAGATTCAGGCCCAACGACTTCTTTATCGCCGCTTTCACGAAATCCTGCTGCGCCTGTATCCTGCCTATATCCTGGTTCGGGTATCCCCCGCCGTCGTTGTTCTTCCGAAAGCGCAAGAACTTCATGGCGTCCTCGCCGTTCAGCACGTAGTCGCCCTTTTTGAAGTGGATGTGCAGGGGAGGCTTGTCGTAGGCGTCGTCGTAATTCATGTCTATCGATATATGCACGGGCACTCCGTTCAGCGCGTCAACGGCCTTCGCCACGCCCGCGTACTTCACCACGGCGTAGTAGTGGATAGGTATCCCGCCCAGGACGTCGCTGACCGCCTTGGCCGTCCCCGCGGCCCCTTCCTTGCCGTACACCGCGTTCAGCTTGCGCTGGGCGGCGTTCTTGGCCGAGGGCCTGTCATAGTACGTGTCCCTCGGCACGGATATGACGTCCACTCTCTGGTCGTCCATGTCGTAGCTGCCCAGCATGATAGTGTCAGTAAGCCCGCCGTTGACGCCCAAAATCAGGAAATTCAGCCGTTCCGCGTCCGTGTATGCCTCATAATTAGGGTCCTCGGGGCTCACGGAGCCCGTCCTTATGTCGTCAGGCAGCACGTCGCTGCCGCCGATGACAGGGCTTTCCATCAGCCGCGCCACGGCGAACTGCACGGGGACCAGCAAAAGCAGAAGCACGGCGAAGCCGACCAGGAAGGTCTTGAGGAACCCCCATCTGCCAGGGCCTCCGCCGCCCCCCGGGCCGCCGTTTTTTTTGGCGCCTGAGCCTTGTTTCCCCGTTTTGGAAGGGCTTGCGGCGGCTACGGGAGCCCCGTTCCCTTCAGACGCCTTACGCCCTTTGCCTGCCGGCGCCGCGCCCGTCCCGCGCGGACGGCCTCCCTCCGCGAGGGACGCGCCGTAATCCTTGACTTTCAGGCGGATGACCTTCGACCCGTCCTTCTCCGTCAAAATATCGGGGGCGGCGGCGCCCTCGTCCCCGTAGTAATAAAGCTCCGCCAGCTCCTCCTCGTAGCCGCGCCCCTGCAATTCCCTGCCGCGCGGCGACCGCCTGGATCTCATAGTCCTGCACCTCTGAATTCAAGCAGGGACTTCTGAAAACCCCCGCGCCCCTCCTGACGGGGGCTCCCCCGCCAAGGCGCGCGGAAGCTTCCGAAGCCCCCGCGTCCTGACCTGCCTGTATACTAATACTTGAAGAAACCTTCGCCCGTCTTTCTTCCCAGCTTGCCACCCCTGACCATCTTGCGCAGCATCGCGTGGGGCCTGTACTTGTCGTCGCCGAACTCCCCGTGCAGCACCTCCATTATGGCCAGGCAGACGTCCAAACCTATCAAATCGCCCAGCGCCAAAGGCCCTATTGGGTGGTTCGCGCCCAGCTTCATGGCCTCGTCGATGTTCGCGGCCGTGGCCACGCCGTCGGCCAATATCCCGATGGCTTCGTTAATCATCGGTATCAGCACCCTGTTCACCACGAATCCGGGCGCCTCCTCCACTTCCACCGGGGTCTTGCCGATGCTGGCGGTCAACTCCAGTATGGCGGCCTTCGTCTCTTCGGACGTGGCCAGGCCCTTGATGATCTCGATGAGCTTCATCATAGGCACGGGGTTGAAGAAATGCATTCCGATAATCTTGTCGGGGCGCTTGGTCGCCGACGCTATCTCCGTTATGGAGAGGGACGACGTGTTGGTGGCGAAAATCGTGTCCGGCTTGCACAGCGCGTCCAATTCCGCGAACAGCGCCTTTTTAGACTCCATATCCTCCGTGGCCGCCTCTATTATCAAATCCGCGTCCGCGACGATGCTGATGTCCGTGGAGCCCTTAATCCTGCCTAAGGCCGCGTCCTTGTCCGCGACGCTGATTTTCTCCTTGGCCGCCAATTTCTCCAGATTTTTCGTCACGGCCGCGATGCCGCCGCTGACGGAGGTCTCGCGCCTGGCCCTGAGAACCACCTCGTACCCGTTCTGCGCCAGCACCTGTATGATGCCGGCTCCCATCGTGCCTGTGCCCAACACTCCGATTTTTTTCATGATAATCCTCCATTCACTTTCGGGAGCCTCAAAAGCCGCCGCGACCCTATCGGCGGGACCCCCGTCCGACGGCTCGCGCCTGCTTTTGGAACGCTCCTTTATTTAATCCTATAATGGCAAGAATGAATTTTGCTTCCAAAAGAACCCTTGCCTGCCTGAACCTACTGCAATGCCGCCTTCCATGGGCAACCCGCGTCAGCCGCGGGCCTCCGCCAGCACGCGCTTCATCTCCTTCTTGTACTGCTCCACGCCCGGTTGGTCGAAGGGGTTCACGCCCATCAGCTTCCCTGTGAAGGCGCAAGCCAACTCGAAAAAGTAAACCATCTCACCAAAAGTATAAGGGCTATTGTCCGGAATGTCAACCTTTATTATAGGAATCCCCGCGCCTCTGTGGGCGGAAACCACCCCCTCCAGGGCCGCCCTGTTCACCTCGTTCATGCTCATGCCCGCCAAAAGGGGGTCTGCCCCCTCGGGGACCCGCAGGTCCCCTTCAGGCTTCTTGAGGTCCAGAACCGTCTCGAAAAAGATTTGATTGCCCTCCTGGAGGAATTGGCCCATGGAATGCAAATCCGTGCTGAACGACAGCCCTGCGGGGAACAGCCCCTTGCCGTCCTTGCCCTCGCTCTCGCCGTACAGCTGTTTCATCCACTCGGTGAAAAAAAACAGCGACGGCTCATACTGCTCCAGAACCTCCACCAGCTTGCCCGCGTCCATCAGCGCCTTGCGCGTCCCCGCCAGCTCCGCCGCCGCCCGCCGCAAGTCCTCCTTCATGGCCCTCCGCGCGCCGTCCAGAACCTGGCCCACGTCCACTCCCGCCGCCGCCATGGGCAACAGGCCCACCGGCGTCAGGACGGAATAACGGCCCCCTATGTTCGGAGGTATCACGAAACTCTCATAGCCCTCCCTGCCGACCTCGGCCCGAAGCGCGCCTGAACTGGGGTCTGTCACGGCGTAAACGCGCCCCGCCGCCGCCGCGCCGTATTTTTTGTAAAGCGCGTCCTTCAGGACCGCGAAGGCTATGTTCGGCTCCGTGGTGGTTCCCGACTTGGACACCACGCATAGGCTGAAATCCTTGCCCTTGAGCCGCTCCAGCAATTGGGCGTGGTACGTGCCGCTTATGTTCTGCCCCGCGAACAGAATCTCAGGCCCCTCGCCGCCGCCCCGGCCCAGGAACTCCAGCGCCGCCCTGGCGCCTAAATAGGAGCCGCCTATGCCGATCACCGCCAGGGCTTCGCTCTCGCCCCTAATTTTCTCGGCGGCCTTGAGAACCCGCTCCGTCTCTCCGCCGTCATGCCTCTGCCGCTCTGGCAGCGTGGCCCAGCCCGTGAAGTCCTCCGCCCCTGAAACGAGGCCCTCATAGACGCCCGCGAGCCTCTCCAGAACCTCTTCCCCCGCCTTGGGGCACCCCAACGGCTCGATTTTCAAAATCCTCTCTTCCATGTTCCTCCCTTTCCCGTACCGCGCGCCTCCTGCCTCACGCGCCTCACTCCTCGTCGCCTATCAGCACCCCGCGCGTCTCGGGGCGCCGCCGCTTTATGACGTAAGCCGGCGCCATGCGCCGCAGCCATTCCTTCGCCTCCCCGTCGGTCATGGCCGCCACCTCCCCGTAGATGATCTCCTCCAGCGTCCTCCCCCCGTTCAGCGCTTTACTCAAATCCTCCGAAGGCGGCAGGGGCTTGCCCACGAAAATCTTCTCGTGCCTGGTGGCCTTAGCCTCCTCCCCGTCCAGCGCCAATTCCTCGTGCAGCTTCTCCCCTGGCCGCAATTGCGTTATCTTTATCTCGATGTCCTCATGGGGCGCGTAGCCCGACAGTCTTATCAGGTTCTCGGCCAGATCCATTATCCTTATCTGCTCCCCCATGTCCAAGATGAAAATCTCCCCGCCTTCGGCCAGCGCCCCGGCCTGGATGACCAGCTGCACCGCCTCGGGTATGGTCATGAAATAGCGCGTGATGTCAGGGTGCGTCACCGTGACGGGCCCCCCGTTCTCTATCTGCTTGCGGAACAGCGGGATCACGCTGCCGTTGCTTCCCAGCACATTGCCGAAACGCACCACGGCGTAGTGGGTGTTGCGGGCCGTCCTGCACTTCTCCTGGACTATCATCTCCGCGACCCGCTTGGTGGCGCCCATGACGTTGGTGGGGTTCACGGCCTTGTCCGTCGAAATCATGACGAATTTGTCCACGGCGTGTTCCTCGGCCAAGTCCACCATATTGGCCGTGCCCAGGACATTGTTCACTATGGCCTCCCTGGGGTTTAGCTCCATCAGCGGGACGTGCTTGTGGGCGGCGGCGTGGAACACCACATGGGGCTTGTACTTCGCCATCGTCTCCCTCATGCGCCCTTTGCTGCGCACCGAGCCTATCACCGCCTCGAATTCCAATGCGGGGAATTTGAAGCTCATCTCGTTCGACAGGTCGAACACGGAATTCTCGTAAATGTCCACGGCGATGAGCCTTCTGGGCCTGAACCTGGCTATCTGCCTGCACAATTCGGACCCGATGGAACCGCCGCCGCCCGTGACCATCACGATGCGCCCTTCCAGATAGCCGCTTATCTCCCTCAGGTTCACGCGCACCGGCTCCCTGCCCAGCAAATCCTCTATATCCACGTCCCTGAGCTTGTTTATGCTCACTTTCTCGTTTATCAAATCCCCCAGGCCCGGCAATATCCTCAGCTTGCACTTGGTTTTTTTGCACTCGTTGACGATCTCCTGGATGACCTTCTTGGAGGCGGACGGTATGGCTATGATAATCTCGTCCACCCCGTACCTTCTGGCGGCCTGCCTTATGTTGCCCCTGCCGCCCGCGATCTTCACGCCGACGATGCGCTTGCCGCGCTTGTACGGCGCGTCGTCCATGGCCACGACCACCCGTTTCCCATGCTCCGGGTGGCTCTTGATTTCTTTTATCATGGAAGCTCCGGCGTCGCCCGCGCCGAACACCATGACCTTGGCCCTGGCTCCCTCGTCGCCCAGCCTGGCCTCAAGCCCCAGCCTGGACTTGGCGCTGATCAGCCCCGCGAAATGGAACCCTTCCAGCCGCACTCCCCTTATCGCCCTGTAAATCAGCCTGGAACCGCCGATCAGGAAAACGTCCACCACGTAGGTCATGAACACTATCGACCTGGGCATGGACTGCTGGGACAGGCCCAGGAACGTGACGTTGGCGAACACGCCCACCGCCATGGCCGCCAGTATCCTGGCGATTTCCTCCGCGCCGGCATAGCGCCACAGGCTGTTGTACAGGCCGAAAGCCACGAAAACGGCCACCTTGATAAGGCTGAGCGCCAGCATGTTGTCGCCGTAGGCGCTGAACCAATCCAAGAACGACTCGGAGTCCGCGTTGAAGTCGAACCGAGCCAAATATGAAAAAATATAAGAAACATTGACCGCCAGGGCGTCAACCGCCAGCAGTATCGCCACTCTCGCGTATCTTGTCATTTTTCCCTCCGCCACAAGTAATATTTTACAACTTCTGGGGCGTAAACGCAATGTTTTGCTTGAATAGCGAATCGATATAACTTATAATATTATAATGACTGACAACAGAATTATTTCGCAGTATGAGCCCTGCGTCAAGGCCCTGCCGACGCGGTTTGCACGGGGAGCGTTTTGCTGATGCTGAAACGATCTGGAATATCAGGAGTCACGGTCTCGCGTTCTTCTAGGCTCCGAAACGCGAGGAAAGACCCGCGCCGCAGCGGGATTAGGATGGGAAATGGCTAAAATCAGGAACAAAAACAGGGGCGCCGCCGACAGGAGGAACGATTTCTCCGCTTCCGCCGCGCCTGACAGCGCCTCCGACGGGCACGCGTGGCGGATGAGCTTCGCGCCCACCATAGACACGCCCGTCGTAGGGTTTCAGCTTTTGCCCGCCGTCGTGTTCGCCGCCGTGGTCATACTCTTCGTCCATATGCACAGATACACGCGGAACATGGGGGAGTTTTACTGGAGCGGCGGCAACAACTCCATAGTGGACTTTTTCAGCTACACCAAGGTGGTCTGGATAGTCATCTGCGCCTCCCTGGCCCTGCTGATGCTGCTGTATCGGCTGGTCACCCAGTCCCTCGCCATAAAAAGCAGCGTCCTGTACTACCCCATGGCGGTTTACATGCTGTTCGTACTTCTTTCATTCGCTTTCTCCTCGCAGAAGTTTTACGCCTGGTACGGCTGGAACGACAGGTTCGAAGGCACCCTCACGATCATTTGCTACATGGTCATGCTGTTTTATTTTATAAATTCCATAAATTCCGAAATAAACGTAAAATGGATTATATACCCTGTCGCCGCCTCATCCGGCCTGCTCTCCCTGCTGGGACTGAGCCAATTCCTGAACCACGATTTCTTCCGCACCGCCCTGGGCCAGAAGCTGCTCGTGCCCAGCGTCCTGGACGGGACTAAGTATTGGGAGAAGATAGACGAGGCGGCGGCCCGCGGGGAGCAGTTGCTGAACTTCACCTTCAAGAACAGGGAAATATACCAGACCGTGTACAACATCAACTACGTGTCGTTTTACCTGACGTTGCTGATACCCCTCTTCGGGATGCTGTTCATCAGGGAAAAAAGGCCCGTCGCCAAGACCATATGGGGCGCGCTTATGGTTCTCATCCTCATCAACCTCATAGGCTCCGCGTCCTCCGGCGGCGTCCTGGGCATGTTTTTCGTGGTGCTCATGGCCATAGCGGTTCTCAACAAGCGGCTGCTGAAATGGTGGAAGCCCGTCTCCGTCCTGCTGTGCCTGACCGTCTTGGTCGCGGCGGGCACCCACGTCTACATGAGCAAATACACGGGCAGGAGTTGGATGGACGAGATCGGCGGCGCCGTCTCAGGCGCCCTGCGCCACAGCAACGCGGCGGCGGTGCCCGCCACCCCCGCGTCGAGCGCGTCGGCGGGAGATGAGGCAAGCCTGGCGAAGCCCCGTCTGGATTATTTCATAAACGACGGCTTCGACATCATATTCAGCGTCAACGGCAACCGCGCCACCATCACCACCAGCGCGGAAGACCCCTCCGCGTTCACCCTGAGGGACGACGCGGGCGCGGAGATACCGCTGGAGGAGGCGCAGATACAGTTCGACAAGACGGAAGGCGCCGCGCCGAATCCCGGTTTCCTGGCCAAAGACCCCAGGTTCAGCACCATACAGCTCATACCGGCGAACTCCGCCAACGAGGACAGCGGGGCGGAGAGTTTCAATTACTGCATATTCAAGCTTGCGGACGAGGACTCCATGAACTGGCCCTTCGCGATATTGGACAACGGCCGGTACAAGGGCACGTACTACCACAACCAGCTTGGCAATTTCGTCAAGCTTACGGACGTGCCGTCCTTCGGCTGGGAAAACAACCCCGCCTTCGGCAGCGGGCGCGGCTACATATGGTCGCGAACCCTGCCCATGCTGTCCCAGACCCTGTTCGTGGGCCACGGCGCGGACACATACTGCATTTACTACCCGCAGAACGACTACGTGGGCAAGTACAACTCGTCCTGGAACATCAACACCATAGTTGACAAGCCGCACAACATGTATCTGGCGGCTGGCGTGGGCACGGGCGTCATATCCGTGCTGGCGTTGCTGGCCTTGTTCGTGCTTTATTTCATACAGAGCGTCAGGATTTACTGGAGGGAGGAATATGAGGATTTCACCTCCGTGGTCGGCGCGGGCACGTTCTTCGGCGTGTTCGGGTTCGCCGTCTCCGGCTTCGTGGATGACAGCAC
>JAIRPE010000063.1 GCA_031257175.1 Eubacteriales Family XIII. Incertae Sedis bacterium
TGGAGAGGTTGGTGGACAACGGCAACACGGTCATAGTCATTGAACATAATCTGGATGTCATCAAGATGGCTGATTATGTTATTGATTTGGGGCCTGAGGGCGGCGACAGGGGCGGAGAGGTCGTGGCGGCGGGAACCCCGGAGGATGTGGCGCGATGCCCGGGGTCTTATACCGGGGAGTTTTTGCGGCGGGTTTTGGAATAAAGACAAACCTGAAAAACGATTGGGTTGAAAGGTATTGATTGGTGTGAATTATGGATATCGAACGAATGAACATGACAATGTTAACGGATTTTTATGAACTGACCATGGCTAATGGATATTTCAAAAGCGGCGTGGCCGAACAAATTGCCTACTTCGACCTGTTTTTTAGAAACATCCCTGATAAAGGCGGGTTCGCGATTGCGGCAGGATTGGAGCAAGTTATACACTATTTGCAAAACTTGCATTTTACGGACGATGATATTGATTTCTTGAAAACTAAGAACATTTTTCAGGAAGATTTCCTCGATTACTTGAAAAATTTTAAATTCACATGCGACATGTGGGCAATACCCGAGGGTACGCCCATATTCCCTTGCGAACCCATAATAACTGTTCGCGGTCCCGTCGTCCAAGCGCAATTCATTGAGACCATGCTGCTTTTGCTGATAAATCACCAAAGCCTCATAGCTACAAAAGCAAGCAGGATCGTGCGAGCGGCGGGAGGGCGCTACGTCATGGAATTCGGCACCAGAAGGGCTCATGGGGCTTCTGCGGCGATATATGGCGCCAGAGCCGCGTATATCGGCGGTTGCGTAGGCACGGCCTGCACCATATCCGAGCGTGATCTCGGTATAGAGGCATTAGGTACCATGGCCCATAGCTGGGTGCAAATGTTCCGCAACGAGTATGACGCCTTTAAGCGGTATGCTGAAATATATCCCGATAACTGCACTTTACTGGTAGACACATATAACGTCATCCGCTCAGGCATACCTAACGCCATACGTGTTTTTAAAGAATTGAAACCTAGAAAAATGGGCATCCGCATAGACAGCGGCGACGTGACATATCTATCCAAAATCGCAAGAATGATGTTGGACGAGGCCGGGTTACAAGACTGTTCCATAGTCGCCTCAAATTCATTGGACGAATACATCATAAGAGACGTCATAACGCAAGGCGCCAAGATAGACGGCTTCGGCGTTGGAGAACGCCTAATAACATCCAAATCAGATCCTGTGTTCGGCGGCGTTTACAAACTGGCGGCGGTAGAAGAAAATGGCGAAATATCGCCTCGCATGAAGATAAGCGAAAACGTGGGAAAAATTACTAATCCAGGATTTAAAAAAGTCTATAGGCTGTACAGAAAGTCAGATAATCGCGTCGTTGCTGACGTGATAACGTTGGATCACGAAGTCCTGCCTAATGACAATCTTGAAATATTCGATCCGGCGTTTACTTGGAAACGCATGTGCCTTACGGATTTTTACGCCAGAGATCTTCGCGTTATGGTGTTCAAGAACGGCGAACTGCTGTATAAATGTCCTGACATAGATGAGATCCGAGCATATTCCAAGGCGGAAATAGACACACTCTGGGAAGAATCGCTCCGTTTCGAAAACCCTCCCGTTTATTACGTGGACTTGTCCGCTGAATTATGGGAGCTAAGAGCTAAAATGATTCTTGAGTATCAAGCGAGCGCTTACTGATATACGCCATGATAACCACAAAAATAACGTCTGCGCCTATTGCAGGTTGCGTCGCTTTTATATATAATCATAATAAGATTTATGGAAACGAAGAAAGGAGGCGCCGCGCGTCCGTCTTAGGAGGTTGAGGTTCGCGCGACTATATTGATTATGAACACGCAGTTCAAAATAACAAAAACTGACCGCCCAAAGCAAAAACCCGACCCGGACACATTGGAATTCGGCACGGTTTTTACCGACCACATGTTCTTGATGGATTATAACAAGTCTTCCGGTTGGCATGACGGCAGAATCGTTCCCTATGGCCCCATTTCATTGGATCCCGCCGCTGCCGTGCTGCACTATTCCCAAACGATGTTCGAGGGGCTCAAAGCATACCGTGCCAAGGACGGCTCGATACAACTTTTCAGACCCGATATGAACGCAAAAAGAACCACTCTCACAAACGCCAGACTTTGCATACCACCTATCGACGAAGATCTTTTCGTTAACGCAATAAAGGCTATTGTGGATTTTGACAGAGAATGGACGCCGAACAAGGAAAACACGTCCTTGTATGTCCGGCCCTTTATTTTCGCTAATGAGGCGTTTCTAGGGGTTCGACCGGCGGAACAGTTTATTTTCGTCATTATTCTCTCGCCTGTAGGTTCTTATTACAAAAGCGGTTTAGCGCCTACGAAAATCTTCGTCGAAGACGAGTACGTGCGAGCTGTGGCCGGCGGCACGGGATTTGCCAAGATCGGAGGTAATTACGCTATGAGCCTGAAATCGCAAGAGAAGGCTCATGCGCATGGTTTCTCTCAAGTGTTGTGGTTAGACGGCGTCGAAAGAAAGTATGTAGAAGAGATCGGCACGTCGAACGCGTTTTTTGTGATAGGCGGCGAGATTTTCACCGCGCCTCTAACCGGCTCCATACTGCCTGGCATCACTAGAGATTCAGTTATAACGCTACTCAGGGAGTGGGGCTTTCCTGTCAGGGAGGAACGCTTCTCCATTCAGGATATTTATGACGCTCATGAGAAAGGGCAGTTGGACGAGGTGTTTGCCACAGGCACCGCCACCGTTATTTCACCCGTGGGCCTAATGCGTTGGAGCGGGCGCGAGATAATTGTCAACAATGGAAATATCGGACATTTATCCCAAAAGTTATACGACGAAATATCAGGCATACAAACAGGCTTGATCGAAGATCGGCATGGTTGGATACAGAAAGTATGATAGGTGCGGAAGCGATAGTAAAAAGCCTCGAAAAAGAAGGGGTGGAGTATATTTTTGGCTATCCGGGGGCTACGATAGCTCCTCTCTATAACGAGCTTGCAAAATCCAGTATAAGGCACGTCTTGGTCAGACACGAGCAACACGCCGGGCATGCCGCCAGCGGGTATGCCAGAATCAGCGGCAAGCCTGGTGTTTGCGCTGTCACTTCCGGCCCGGGGGCGACCAATTTGATCACGGCGCTGGGCACTGCTTACATGGACAGCATCCCCATAGTGGCGATATCCGGACAGGTTGACAGCGGATTGCTGGGCAGGGACGCGTTTCAAGAGGCCGACATGACCGGAGCCACGGCTTCGTTTACCAAATATAGCTATTTAGTAAAAAATGCGCTTGATCTCCCCAATGTCGTCAAAGAGGCCTTTCATATCGCAAGCACTGGCAGGCCCGGCCCCGTGTTGATAGATGTTCCGGTAGACGTTCAATTGCGAAAATCCGACTTCAAATTCACGGACGCGGTAAATATTAGGGGGTACAAACCCACCGTCAAGGGACACGCAGGGCAGGTCAAGCGGGCCGTGCGTTCATTAATCCGTGCCAAAAGGCCGATAGTATGCGCTGGGGGAGGCGTGTTTGCCAGCGGTGCGGGCGATATTTTTTTAAAATTTGTGGAAACGCTAAATCTTCCCGTGGTCACCACCATGATGGGGCTCGGCGTTCTGCCCACTTCTCACAGGCTTAATATGGGCATGGTGGGCATGCATGGGAAATCCGTGGCTAACCGAGCCGTCAAAAATGCGGACTTACTGTTGTTGCTAGGAGCCAGAGTTTCTGATAGAGCGGTGCTCTCGCCAACAAACTTGGCAGAGACTGCTGAAATCATACACGTGGACATCGATCCTGCTGAAATTGGAAAAAACCTCGACACGGTTATTCCCATTGTCGGAGATTTGAAGGCTGTTTTGAATCAGATTATGGTTCATAATCCTGAATCTTCCACTAAGGAATGGCTTGAGCTGCTCTATGAGCAAAAGGCGACCGTAAAACCTGACTATGCCGACAGAAGCAGCGGCATTAACCCAAAAGCGTTTATCCATCAATTGACGAAAAAATTGCCGGAAGATTACATATATGTAGCTGACGTCGGACAAAACCAATTGTGGTCGGCAGGTCATTGCGATATTAGAAAATCATGCAGATTCCTTACCACGGGCGGCATGGGCACTATGGGTTATGCTATAAGCGCCGCGTTAGGCGCCAAAATGCGCGCGCCCGAAAGATTTACCGTTGCTGTTTGCGGCGACGGCTCGTTTCAGATGTCGATGATGGAACTCGGGACTATATGCCAGCATAACGTAGATATTAAAATTGTCGTCATGTCGAACGGCAGACTGGGATTGGTACGCGAGATCCAAAGCAAGCAGTATGCCGACCATCAAATAGCCGTCGATTTGTTCGGTAGCCCTGACCCTGTAAAAATTGCCGCCGCCTATGGGCTCCCTGGCAGAACCGTCAACGTCGCGAGCGAGATCGCTCCCGCTATTGAAGAGTTATTGACCTCTGTCGGCCCGTTTATACTTAACTGCAGGATCGACCCCCTTGAGGCATCGGTGTGATCGTTGCATTACGGCAACGCAAAGGGCAAAACGCGCTGATGTCAGATGCTAGATAGAAGGAGTGATTACTATGAAGCATACTATAGCCGTGCTAGTGGAGAACCGCGCAGGCGTTCTTTCTCGTATTTCAGGACTTTTCGCCCGAAGGGGTTTCAATATTGACAGCTTAGCTGTCGGCCCGACAGACGATCCCAAAATTTCACGCATGACTATAATCGTCGATGGCGACGATTATACTGCGGAGCAAGTCACCAAGCAGTTGAACAAGCTCATCGACGTGCTAAAGGTTCGCAAGCTCACTTTTCAGGACATTATTCGCAGGGAACTTCTATTGGTCAAAGTTAAGCTCTCAGAATCCCAAAGAGGCGAAATCGTTGATATTGCCAAAATCATGGGATGCGAAATGGTAGACATCTCACACACTACGCTCATGCTGGAACATAGCGACCGTCCTGAAAAAATAGACCTGCTGATCGATCTTTTGTCGAAGTATAAAATTCTTGAAATCACTAGAACTGGAACCATCGCTCTGCAAAGGGGCGCGGACAGCGTGTAATCCGTGCAAAAAACTATGCCGCTCACGGTATGGGGCGAGATTCTCGAATGACGACGTTCGCTCCCATTCGTGTCGGCAGATGATGCTTTTCAAATACGAATTGAAGGAAGATGAAGAAGGAAGCGCTTATGCTTGCAAAAAGGATTGTCCCCTGCCTTGACGTGCGCGACGGCAGGGTCGTTAAGGGCGTTAATTTCGTGAATATCAAAGATGTGGGCGACCCCGTGGAATGCGCCATGATGTATGATCGACAGGGTGCGGACGAAATCGTATTTTTGGACATAACGGCAACCCACGAAGGACGTGGCACCATGGTGGATGTAGTCAGACGAACAGCGAAAAATGTTTTCGTCCCTCTTAGCGTCGGCGGAGGCATTCGTGACGTCGATGATTTTCGTGATTTGTTGCGCGCCGGCGCCGACAAAATATCTGTTAACTCGGCGGCGATAAGGTGTCCGAATTTGATCTCGCAAGCCGCCTCGCTGTTTGGCAGCCAGTGTGTTGTAGTCGCCGTCGATGCCAAAAGAGTGAGACGTGGCCAACACGCCGACAGTCTTTATTGCCCTCCCCCGCCCGCTCTTTCCTCAGATCTTCCCCAGGATCAAGAGATGTTTGGATATAATGTTTTTGTGAATGGCGGTCGCATGGATACGGGCGTGGATTTGCTGGATTGGGTCACAAAAGCAGAAGAATTGGGGGCAGGCGAAATATTATTAACATCAATGGACACGGACGGAACAAAGACGGGCTTTGATTTAGAAATGCTTAAAGCGGTTTGTTCCAAGGTGCGTATCCCCGTGATTGCTTCAGGAGGGGGGGGTGACATAGACGATTTTATAAATGTGTTTCAGAAAATAAATGTGGATGCCGCGCTTGCGGCCTCAATTTTCCATTACGGCGAGTTAACGGTGGGCGATATTAAGCACGGCCTGCACAAAGCCGGAGTACCCGTCAGATAACAGTCCGTCATCATCATGTGCGCTTTTGCGAACCGAGCAGTCGTAATTGCGATAGAACAGGAATGTGTGTATGTGTATGGATATTAAAGATTTATTTTACAAAGAAAAATTGATTCCCGCAGTAATACAAGAGCAGGGTACCGATATAGTGCTTATGTTAGCCTATATGAACCTCGAAAGTCTCCAGAAAACTATTGAAACAGGGTATACGTGGTTTTTCAGTCGTTCTCGTCAGGAGTTGTGGAACAAAGGCGCCACTTCCGGTAATATGCAGGAAGTGGTATCCATCACGCCTGATTGCGATAACGACACCCTGTTGGTGTCAGTCCGTCAGAAAGGCAACGCTTGCCATACCGGAAATCACAGTTGTTTTTATCGGAAGGGGGATATTTATGCGCGAGTTGAATAAGTTGTTCCAAGTAATTATCGACAGAAAAAAGAATCCTGTCGAAGGCTCGTATACTTGCTATCTTTTTGAAAAAGGACTCGATAAGATTTTAAAGAAATGCGGCGAGGAATGCAGTGAAGTTATTATAGCGGCGAAATCTTTAGAAGCTCTCCGTTCGTCTGTCACGCCGACCGACGGCAATGCTGATTTGCGGTCAGATTTGGAAAACGAGATATGCGATTTGCTCTATCACGTTTTAGTTCTCCTTGTCGAGACCGACGTGTCTTTGGACAGCATAAACGACATTTTAGCTAGGAGAAGCTTGAAGATCGGCAACCTGAAGCAGTTCGCGCCTAACAATGAGACGAATGGCTAGCGTAATGCCGCCAGCCGAAACACCAAACTGAGCGCGCCGAATATGACCAACTGATGCGCCATATACACAAGCAAACTGTGACGACCGAGAAAGGCCAATGTCCCCACGTGTTCCCTAGCGAAACTTGGCGGCAGTTTCCTAACTGCGACACCCAGGTAACTGCCCGCCATGAACACGAAGAAGTACGGGATGAACGGGAAATAATCAGCCGATACGTAGTCCGGGCTGAGAAATCCCAAAACCGACAACCAATAATGCTGATACAGAAAACCAGGCAACCGCATAGTCACGGAACCAAAGCCAACGGTTCCCGCATTGATGTTCCACGTTGCAAACGCCAGCAATGCGGAGATTATAAAACCTCCCAACGGATTGATCCATTGCAGCGCTCGGCGAAATAACGCCCAGACCAACATGGATGCGGCCAAAAAATGCAGAATACCAAAAGTTACTAATTCGTCAGGGTATATGAAATAAGTGGCGCCTGTGACAAGCAAAGCACAGGCGCCCACCTTTATCGCTCTGACGAACGGTCTTGCGGAGCAACGGGTACAAATACCAGATATAACAATAAAAGTAATAGATGTAATTTGCTGCCATAGCCGCGCTTTATCGCCAAAAAACCACGGCCAGTCCACGCCGAATATCATCACTATGTCATAACAGAAATGATACCCCACCATGCTGATAATAGCCAGCGCCCTGAGCTCGTCCACTGCGGCGATCCGCCGCTCCTCCCTCAGCCTCACATGTTCTATCTGTATGCCGACTTTGGTCTTGCTGTTACGCCTGCTCATCCATAACGCTCCATCTAAATAAAACGCGCCAAAACCTCCTATGCTTAAACGAGACGCAATTCTTGCGCCTGGCCTACATGCTCAAAACCCCTTCACGCGCTAAAACCGCCTGCGCACGTCCGGAAAATTCCTTATCTTCGTTTCAACTCCAAATGCGCGGCAGCTTCTACATGCCCCGTAAACGGGAAATTGTCGAACGCCTTAAAGCGGGTCACATTATATGCCTCTTGCAACACCTTCAGATTTTCAGCGCAACTCTTAGGATTGCAGGAAATATAAACCATTTCACGCGTCCCAATTTCCGTAATTGCCCGTAAGGCTCGCGGATGAATGCCTGCTCTGGGCGGATCCACAACCAAGATATCGGGCGCGGGCATACTTCCGGCTCTAATCCGTTCCAATGTCTCCAGCACGTCGCCTCTGACAAAACGACAATTTTCCAAACCGTTCATCCTGGCATTCGCAATCGCGTCCCCGACCGCATCAGCTGATATCTCCACCCCCACCACCGCGTCGGCCCGGCGCGCAAGCACCTGTGAAATGGTTCCGGCGCCGCAATACAGATCATGAACCGACTTCGCCGTCAAATCGTCTATCCAATCCAGCGCCTCGACATAAAGGCGCTCTGCAGCCTCCACGTTGGTCTGAAAAAAAGAGAAGGCGTTCACCTTGAATTTTAAATCCAGCACATCCTCCATGTAGTAATCACGCCCCGCGAGGACGTGGATCTCCTCCGGATATATAAAATCGGCCACGTTGTCGTTAACAGTACGCAACACGCCGCAAACGCCATTTTCCAATGGCAACCCCAATACCGTCTCCAGATAGGCGGCCTCGTCAAAAAAACCCTGGGAGGAAGTAACTATATTCACCAGCAACTCATTAGTTCTCACGCCCCTGCGCAGTATAAGATTGCGCAACAAACCTTTATGGCTCTTTTTATTATAAGCCGCATACCCGTTTTGGGTACAAAACCCCAGCGTGGCAACCAACAGTTTGTTAAAATCCTCGTGGACAAGGCGGCACGCGCTTGTGGTGACCACGGACATGAAACTTTTGCGCCTATGCATCCCCAGGGTCAACGGCCCGCCTTTGAACTCGTCACCGAAGGTATAATCCATCTTGTTCCTGTATGCCGTAAGTTTGGAGCCGGCGGTTATGCCTAGGTAAACGTCGGCAAGACCCATTGCTTCCATTAACGTCCTGACGACCGCATCCTTGACCGTCAATTGCTCCGCATAGGAAGTCTCGCGATCTGCGCAACCTCCGCAACTTTCATGCGGGCACACCAAACACATAGCGCTTTCATCAGGCGTCCCGTCCTCAAATTCGTCGATTGCGCCTCCGTCAATCCCTTGCGGCACGACCCTGCTATCATCATGTCGCGCATAGTCAAGGCTCGAAATGCCTCCTGCGACGTTTCGTATTTTTAAGCCCACATCCATCGCCTCATTCATGTTCCCATACTGCGTCGCGCAATATCTCTACAATCCTGGCGCAAGCCTTGCCGTCGCCATAAGGATTAACCGCCCTGGCCATGCGACGATAGTCTTCCGCGTCCGTAAGCACGCTCAACATGGCGTCACGAATCGCGGACCGCTCCACTCCTGCTAAACGCGCCGTTCCCGCCGCAATGGCCTCAGGACGTTCCGTCTCCCTTCTAACCACCAGCACAGGCTTACCCAACGCAGGCGCCTCTTCCTGCATACCCCCGGAATCCGTCAAGATCATGAAGGATTTCGACATCAGCTTCACGAAGGGCAAGTATCCCAGCGGCTCTATCAGATGTATCCTATTCATTCCGCTCAGAATTTCCGCCGCCGTTGCCCTGACTTTAGGGTTAAGATGCACCGGATAGACAAACTCAACATCCGCAAGCGTATCGGCCACATCTCTTATAGCGGAAAAAATGGCCCGCATATTTTCTCCTAAATTTTCCCTCCTATGGCACGTAACGGTGATAATCCGACGATTGGCAAAATCTATGTCCGCCAATGGCGCCTCTTCGAACTCATACGGCTTGGCCGCCACTTGGAGCAAGGCGTCAATGACCGTATTGCCCGTCACGTGGATGCGTTCCGGCGCCACTCCTTCCGTTATTAGGTTGTCTCTGTTTCGCGCGGTAGGCGCGAAATGCCAATCCGCCAGTCTGCCCGTGAGCGTCCGGTTCATCTCCTCGGGATAAGGCGAATACTTATCAAAAGTTCTGAGCCCCGCTTCCACATGACCCACCGGACGCATATGATAAAACGCCGCAAGAGCGGCGGCAAAAGAAGTGGTGGTGTCACCATGAACCAGAACCAAGTCCGGCCTCTCTTTTTCCAGCACCTCCCCCACTCCTTGCAGGACACTGGCAGTTATCATGCCAATGCTCTGATTCGGCTTCATTATGTTCAGATCATAGTCCGGCTTCAGATCAAACAATTCCATCACCTGATCCAACATTTCCCTGTGTTGGGCGGTGACACAAAGCACAGGCTCAATGCCTGGCTCTTTCTTCAACATTTTTACCAGCGGCGCCATTTTTATAGCTTCTGGCCTCGTGCCAAATACGGCCATTACTTTCATAACACAGCCTTCTCCGATCATCCCGCGAAAATACGCCGCCTTACACCGCACGACCGACAAGATGATCGCCCTCTCATGACTGCCAGCCAACGAGCGTAACCACCTTTTCGAGCGTTCGGGCGCCCTCATACCGTCTGTTGCCGCTCGCGACGACTCAATCCCTGCGAGCGGCAAGCGGCCTAATTTATGAATATAGGCACAGCGTCCCCGTACACACCATAATACCATAAATTAGCAACTTGCTTCAAGGGTTTGTACGACAATGTTTGAGGCGCCTCAAGGACGACCGGGGTTCTGTCGTGTTCTGTGAAATTCACAAGCTAACCGTCCCCCCTCACCCCCCCAACACCCCGGGGTACTTTATCCCCGCGCCCGTGTTCAGTAGCGCCACCGTCTCCCCCTCGCGGATCCATCCCTTCTCCCGCAGCTTCCCTGCGGCGGCGAAGGCCGCCGCCCCTTCCGGGCAGACGAACTGTCCCTCCGTGGCGGCCAGCGCCGACATGGCGCGCAGGATTTCGTCGTCGCTGACGGCCTCGGCGGCGCCTCCTGTCTCGCGCAGCGCCCTTAAGACCAGGAAGTCCCCCAGCGCTTTCGGCACGTTGATTCCGAAGGCCACTGTGTTCGCGCCTTCCCAGAATTCCGACTCTTCGCGCCCTTCCTCGAAAGCTCTGACGATGGGGGCGCAGCCTTCGGCCTGCACGGCCACCAGGCGCGGGGGGTCTCCTTCCGCCAGCCCGAGCGCCCGCATCTCGGCGAGGGCTTTGTGTATGCCTATCAGGCCCACGCCGCCCCCTGTGGGATAGATGATGACGTCGGGGAGCCGCCAGCCCAACTGCTCCGCTATCTCGTAGCCCATGGTCTTTTTGCCCTCTATGCGGTAAGGCTCCTTCAGGGTTGAGGCGTCATAGTGGCCGAGGCGGCTCACGTCCTCGGCCACCAGCTTCCCGCAGTCGCTTATCAGCCCGTCAACCAGCCGCAGCTCGGCGCCGTAGGCGGCGCACTCCGTCCTGCATATGGGCGGGGCGCCTAAGGGCATGGCTATGCTCATGGCTATGCCCGCCTTGGCCGCGTAGGCCGCCCAGGCCGCGCCCGCGTTCCCGTTGGTGGGCATGGCCAGCACGGCGGCGCCCAGCTCCTTGGCCTTCGACACGCCGACGGCGGCGCCCCTGGCCTTGAAGGTGCCTGTGGGGATGACGCCCTCGTCTTTAATGAGCAGGCCCTCCACGCCTATGGCCTTCCCCGCCCTGGGCAGGGGCAGGAGGGGCGTCATCCCCTCGCCCAGGGTGACTATGTTGTCCTCGTCCAGCACGGGCAGCAGTTCCTTGTAACGCCACAAGTCCGCCTTCCTTCGGGCTATGGACTCCTTTGTGACGGTCTTTTTGGCGGCCTCCAGGTCGTAAACCGCCAACAACGGCGAACCGCAGCCGCAGAGATGGGCCTGGGTTCTGAAATCGTGGGCGCTGCCGCATTTGGGGCATTCCAGCGCCGATATGAAGCTGTTTGTTTTCATGGTTTCGCACCGCCTTTGCAATGAAATGAACCTTTCTAAGGTTTTCATATATGTTTTATATAAATTATATCAGACTTTTTTTCAAAAATCTATTGACAACTTCTATTTTATGGTGTAAATTTGTCATAGGTATTTAATATATTTCATATCTGTAATATATGAAATACCGTATCCCTCCTCCTTCATATCGGTTTGGAAGGGCGGGGCGCCATCCCCGCCTTTCTGCGCCTTTTTGGGGAGCCGAGGCCAAAGGCAGGCCGTGAAAGGAGTAGCGCCATGCTCAATTGGGCCTTCATCGCTGAGAAAGCCCCCGCCTACGTGAAAGCGGCGGGGCTGACGCTGAAGCTCGCCGGGGCGGGAATCGCGCTGTCATTGGTCTTGGGGCTGCTCTGCGCGTTGGCGCTTTACTATAGGGTTCCCGTGCTGAGAAGGGCGGTGGCCGCCTATATCGAGCTGTCGCGCAACACGCCGCTGCTCATACAATTGTTCTTCCTGTATTTCGGCCTGCCCAAGCTGGGCGTCATGCTCAGTAGCTGGACTTGCGCCCTTATCGGTCTGACCTTCCTGGGCGGCAGCTATATGGCCGAGGCTTTCAGGGGCGGCCTGGATTCCGTGAGCAAGGCCCAGATAGAGGCGGGGCTGTCCATAGGCATGAGGAGCCTGGCCCTGGCCCGCCACGTGGCCCTGCCCCAGGCGTTTCTGGTGGCTCTCCCCGGGCTTTGCGCCAACAGCGTGTTCCTTATAAAAGAAACCTCCATCGTGAGCATCGTGGCGCTGCCCGACCTCATGTTCGTGGCCAGAGAGCTTATCGGCCTATATTACAACACGGTGGAAGCCTTGGGGATGCTGGTTTTCGCCTATGTGGTCATACTGTTGCCCGTTTCCTGGGCTTTCAGGAGTCTGGAGAGGAGGTTCCGCTATGCTCAGCTCGGGACTTAGGGTGTTTTTCGAGGGGCGGAATATGGCGCGTCTGATGGCGGGGCTTCTCGTGACCCTTAAAATCGCCCTCATCTCCATAGCCATATGCTTCTTGGCGGGATTGCTGGCCGGGCTTTTGATGACTTCGAAGCGCCCTGCCGTGCGGGCGGCCATGCGCGTCTATCTGGAGAGCGTGCGCATTGTCCCCGTGCTTGTCTGGCTGTTCCTGGTGTTCTTCGGCGTTACCAGGGCCTGGGGGCTGAATCTTAGCGGGGAATTGGCGGCGGTGCTGGTCTTCGTTTTTTGGGGGACGGCCGAGATGGGAGATATCGTCAGGGGAGCCATACAGTCCCTTCCCGTCCACCAGCGCCAGTCGGGGATGGCCCTGGGGCTGACGGAGGCCCAGATATATCGGCACGTAGTCGCGCCGCAGATTTTGCGGCGGCTTCTGCCGGCGTCCATCAACCTGGCCACGCGCATGGTGAAAACCACGTCGCTGGTGGTGTTCGTGGGGGTGACGGAGGTGGTTAAGACGGGCCAGCAGATAATAGAGTTCTCGAACAGCAAGAACCCCGCCGCCGCTTTTTGGATTTACGGGCTGATATTCATTTTATATTTTTTGGTGTGCTACCCCATATCGCTTCTGTCCAGGAGGCTTGAAAAGGTTTGGGCCTACTAGGCCGGGAAGGGGCGCCGCGGGGGTCGGGCGGCGCGCGCCTCAAAGGAGGACGCTTATGAACCAGGAAGCATTGCCTTTACTGCAAATCAAAGGGCTGGTCAAGACCTACGGCAAGGCGCCCGCGCTGAACGGCGTGAGCCTTTCCGTGGGCAAGGGGGACGCGGTGGTGATATTGGGCCCGTCGGGCTGCGGGAAAAGCACCCTTCTCCGATGTATTAACGGGCTGGAACGCATCCAGTCCGGAGAAATAATACTGAACGGCGAGAATATATCGAATCCCGGCGCGCGGTGGGATTTGGTGCGGCAGCGGGTGGGCATGGTGTTCCAAAGCTACGACCTGTTCCCCCACATGAGCGTGCTGGACAACGTGTTGCTGGGGCCTCTCAAGGTCCAGAAGAGGGACAAGGCCGAGGCGCGGCGGCAGGCGGAGGGCTTGCTCGCGAGGGTCGGCCTGCTGGACAGGAAGAAGGATTACCCGCGCCAACTGTCGGGCGGCCAGAAGCAACGGGTGGCCATAGTGCGGGCGCTGTGCATGAATCCCGACCTCATGCTCTTCGACGAGGTGACGGCGGCGCTGGACCCTGAGATGGTGCGCGAGGTTCTGGACGTGATAGCGGGCCTTGCCGAGCAAGGCATGACCATGCTCATCGTGACGCATGAGATGGATTTCGCCAAAGCCATAGCGGACAAGGCGGTGTTCATTGTTGACGGGGCGGTGGAGGAAGAGAGCGACGGGGAAGTTTTTTTCCGCAACCCTCGGACAGAGCGGGCGCGGCGCTTCCTGAATTCGTTCCAATACGAGAGCAGGCGACCGAGGCGCAAAACCGGCGCGGCGCCGAGCGGCCTCACCCCCGTTCCCGTCACGCGGGCCACCATGGGATGAGCGTGGCCAGGGCGGCCGCGGCAGGCGGTCGGGCGGATCGGATCGGGTCGGATATAGGACGGCGGCGGATAAATAAGATAAAAGGAGATAGGATAAAATGAAAATTCAAAGTATCGGAGTTAAGAAAGCAATCACGGCAATTTTGGTTCTGGGGCTGGCGCTGGCGCTCACGGCCTGCGGCAATTCGTCAGGGGCGCAGACCTCCGCCCCGCCAAGCGATCAGGCCGCCCCCGCCCAAGCGGGCGCCCAGCCCCTCGCCGACGAGGGAGCGGGGGGCGGCGCGGATTTGATCGCGGGGGACAAGGTGCGGATAGGGGTGTTCAGCGACAAGCCGCCCTTCGGTTATCTGGACGCCAACGGGGACAGCAATGGCTTCGACATCTACATCGCGAAGCGCGTGGCCAAAGACTTGCTGGGCGACGAGAGCAGGGTGGAATTCGTGCTGGTGGAGCCCGCCACGCGGGTGGAGTACCTGGAATCTGACAAGGTGGACATCATATTCGCGAATTTCACGGTCACTGACGAGCGAAAAGAGAAGGTGGATTTCGCCCTGCCCTACATGAAGGTCGCGCTGGGCGTGGTCTCGCCCGAAGCGGCGCCCATAAACGCGGTGGAGGACCTTAAAGGCAAGAAGCTGATCGTCATCAAGGGCACCACCGCCGAGACCTATTTCACGGAGAACCATCCCGACATAGAGCTGGTCAAGTTCGACCAAATCTCCGAGGCGTTCCAGGCGCTCAAGGACGGCAGGGGCGCGGGGCTGTCCCAGGACAACACCCTGCTCTTCGCCTGGGCCAGGGAAAACGCGGGCTTCACGGTGGGCGTCTCGGCGCTGGGCAGGAAGGACGTGATAGCCCCCGCCGTGAGGAAGGGCAACGAGAAGCTTCTGGCGTGGCTCAATGACGAGCTGAAAAAGCTGGGCGCGGAGCAGTTCATACACGCGGCCTACGAGGCGGAGCTGCGCCCTGCCTACGGAGATTCCATAGACCCCGAGAACGTGGTCATAGAAGGCGGCGAGACGCGGTAGCCGCAGAAAAGGCGCGGCCGTCGGGGGACAAGGGGCGCGAAGGACGCGGCGCCCCGCCCCGCCCGCCGTAGCCGCAGACGTCCCGTTTAGCCCTGTCGCGGGGCTTTGACGGGCAACATTTGAACGTGAGCAAAACAGCCGCCCTGACGCCCGCTTGGGCGAGGGCTTGGATTTCTGCGCTCTTATGGCGCGGCGCGCGCCGCGAAAAAATCGAGAAAGGAAAACCGAGATGAAAAGATTACACAGGAGACCCATATTGTCAGGTCTGTTGTCAGCCATACTTATCCTATACAGCCTGGGAGGCGCCTACGCGGCGCCTGGCGGCGGGAACGCCGAGCCTCAAGACGCGGCAAACGCGACAAACGCGGCTTCGACGGCGGAGGCTATCGCGGGCGCGGAACAGGCCGCGCCCGCTACCGAAGGCGGATTGGCCCAGGAGGTCTTGGCTTCCGTCGGCGACGGCTCCCCCTCCCCGTCATCGGCCCCCGAGACGCTGGCGGTGGAGTCCGTGGAAGTGCTGAACGGCGGCGCCTACCAGGCTCTCTACAGGTCGCAGCACGTGACGGAGCAGGGCGGCAGATACTACACTGACAGGCGCGGCGCGTCGATAACCGACCCGCGGGTGTTCAGGGTCAGCGCCCAGTTCCAAAACAGCGGCGCCGACGGCGCGCCTCTCATCGCCTCGGACAGCCCCGAGGCTTACGCCGCCTTCATAGCCGGCACCGCCTGGACTTACGGCGGCAAGCCCCTCAGCGAGTGGAGAAAAGCCGCGTCCTCGGGCATAAACGGCCCGTTCACGGGGGCGCCCTTCATCACGCTGCAAAGCTCAGGCCTCACGAAGCAGGCCGACGGCTCATACAAGCTGGAAGCCTTCATAAGATTTGACACCCCCCTCTGGTCTTTCAGCAACAGCCCCAGCATCCCCAGCAACATCCCCTACGCGGGCTATCCCAACGTGACTCAGAGCGGCAACAACTCCTTCCACCCCCAGCTGATAGACACGTTGGTGGGCGACTACGAGCTGGCCGTGAGCCACGTGGGCCCCGCGGCCGAGACGCGGCTAGGCTCCCGCGTGGTCAGGCTGGCGCTCTACGATTCATACCATACCTGGAATGAAATAGACAGGTTCGCCAAAGACCTGAAGGCCGAATCCGAGGCGGGCGGCCACGTGGTCAACGGGCGTTACGTAAGCGTCCAGTCCCTGGCGAAAACCCTGCGGGGCAACGACATCTGGAACGTGGTCATCGCCGACTCCCAAGCCTCCGTGGAGGAATACCTGAACGTCACGAAGCCCCTCATAGAGACCAACCCCGAAGCCTTGAAAGGCGCCATTGCGGGAGGAAGCCAGAAACTGGCCATATATTTCAACGTCATCCACGCCGACGAGGCCCCCGGCATAGACGCCAACGTCAGGGCCATCGAGTCCTTCGTCCGCGACGACGTCATCTCCTTCTACTCCAAAGACGAGGTGGAGGAAATAACCAACGTCTCGAACGGCTACGCCCGCGAGAAGGAGGGCAGCGGCAGAACCCTCCACACCTACAGCGTGGCGGACGCCCTGGACAAGTTCATCATCGTGGTGACCATAACCTCCAACACGGACGGCAAGGAGCTGCAGCTTCGCGGCAATGAATTCGGCCTCGACCACAACCGCCAGTCCGTGGCGCAGCGCACCGTGGAGTCCGTCGCCCTCACCTCGGACATACGCAAATGGAACCCGGTGGAGTTCAACGAGTACCACGGCTACACCTCATCCATGCTCATCATGCCCGGGACGGGGCCTCACGCGCCCTTCTTCGAGCATGACCTGCTCTACCCGAACGCCCTGGACAACGCCCACTTCATGGGACGCGCCATACTGGGCAGCACGCCGCTGCGCAGCTACACCGTGCCCTACGACTACTGGACGGACGGCTGGGACGACGGGGGGCGCGGCGCCAGCTACTTCTACGCCTACCTCACCGGCTCCCTGGGCAGGACGATAGAAATCCCCTACGCCAATGAGGACGCCGTGGACGCCGCCCTGACCGCAACGAAATCCCTGATTTACAACAGCCTCCAAAACAGGGACACCCTGTATCTGAACAAGCTGGAATACGCCCGCCGCGCCCTGGCCAATGAGGACTTGAAGGACAAGGTGGACAAATACATCGTCAATCCCTACCAAAACAACGCGGTGGTGGGCAGGCCCAGAACCCTGGACGCCAACGGCGAGGAGCGCAATTATTTCCCTGACTACTACATCATCCCCGCCGACCCTACGAACCAGTTCAATATCCCCGAGATTTACGAGACGCTCATCGCGCTGGAGCGGAACGGCGCGCTGATACGCCGTTCCACGGAGGCCGTGGCCTATGAGGACGCGGTGTACCCCGCGGGGAGCTACGTCATCGACCTGCGGCAGTACAGCCGCGCCTTCATCCAGGCGGCGCTGTCCGAGGGCCACAGTTCGTCCTATTTCACCGACACCTACGCGGAAATAACCGTGAATCTGCCCGCCCTTCGCGGTTTTAAGGCCGTGCCCGTCTGGTCGGCGGGGCTGTTCGACGGCAAATCCCAGCCTGTCCCGCGCATTGAGAAACCCGCTGTGGCGCCCGACGCGGCCGAGGCCCCCGAATATCTGGTGATAAAAAGCGGCAGCGTGGACGCGGTGCGGCTGGTCAACAGGCTGCTGAACGGCGACAAGCCCGTGCGGGTCATAACCTCCCACACGGCGGAAGGCTCCTTCGGCGACTACGTGGCCAGGAGCGCGGATATAGCGGCGGCGCAGGAAGGGCTTGCCGCCACCGCCGTCCCCTTCGGCGTCGGCCTTGAAAACCCCTCCGAGAGCCTCAGTTCCGTGTCGAAGCCGCTGGTGAAGCCCAGAATAGCGGCCATCGGCTCCCCCCTCACCTACTCCTACCCTCAGGGCAGCAACGTGACGTATTTCAAGCTGCTGCTCCCGTACCTGGAGTTCGACGAGGATTCCTATTCCATAACCACCTCAATAAACAACGACGTGATACCGGGCTACAACGTGGTCGTCAATGACAACGTGAGCCTAAGCTCGGCGCTGATAAACGGCGTCATCAACTCCAAGATACCCTACGTGGGCATTCGGAACAACGGCGTGTCCAGCGCGGCCAACATAAGCGGCTTCGGCCTGGGCGCCACCACCGCCAGCCCCGGCAGCGCCGAGGCGGTGTTCAAGGTGGACTACTCGCCCACCAGCCCCATTTCCTCCTTCTTCGCCGAGAACGACCGCGCCTACCTGATTTCAGCCAGATTTTTCGGCGCCCTGCCCCAGGGGGCGAAGAAACTCATTACCGTGCGGGCGGGCGAGGACAACTTCGTGGGCGGCTGGTGGCGCAACGCCCCGAGCAGCCCCACGGGCTACGACCACGCCCTTTTGGACGGGAAAACCACGGCGCTGTACGCCCTGGCGGGGAGCGGCAAGGACGTGCCTGTGACCCTGTTCGCCTCGGACGCCTCGTTCCGTTTCAACACCAGGGCTTATTGGCCGCTCATCGCCCAAGCCATCTTCCTGGGCGCCTCGGGCGTCATCGACACGCCCAGGCCCTACGTGAGCGCCGACGCCGTGTCCCACGCCTGGTCCGACCGGAGCTATTCCGTCGGCCTTACCGCGACGGCCTCCGACGCGGTCGGCTCCTCGGCCACTGTCACGAAGCAACTCTACAAAGTAACTTCCGCGCCCTCCGAGCCCGCTTACAGCGCCTCGGACTCCGCCTGGAAGCCCTTTGAGGGCGCGGCGCCGCTGCCCGTGCAGGCAGGCGAGCTCTATCTCCACTGGTACGCGGAGAATTCCGAGGGCGCGACTAACCAAGGCTCCTATGGCCCCTACAGGCTGGGCCCGACCATAGTCATAGGCCGCCCGTCCGAGGACGCCACGAAAGTCAGCGCGGGATTCAGCATCCGCAACGACGGCGCCCAGGACGCCTCATATAACTACATCCTGGCTGTGTATGACAGTCTAGGGAGGCTGATCCACTACGACTCCAAGCCCGCCCCCGCGAAAGCGGGCGAGACGGTCTCGGGCAGCCTGTCCGTACCTCTGGAGGGAGGCGCGACGGCGAAGGCCTTCCTGTGGGATTCGCGGTTCATACCGCTTTCCCCTGCGGCGGGGTTGGATTTGAGAGGCGGTGGGCTGGAATGAATGACCGTTAACGTTCAGCAAATAATTACCACAAGACACAAACAACCCCTTGGAAACGTTGAATTTCCAAGGGGTTTTGCTGGCACTCCCGAGATGATTCGAACATCCGACGCACGGT
>JAIRPE010000075.1 GCA_031257175.1 Eubacteriales Family XIII. Incertae Sedis bacterium
AGGAGATCATGGAGTTCACCAAGAGCAACATCCTGGCTCAGGCGTCCCAGGCCATGTTGGCCCAGGCCAACGTCATGCCGCAGGGCGTGCTGGGGCTGCTCCAATAATCAACCCCGGGCAACCCTCGCGAGAAGCCCCGAATGGGCTGAAGGCGCCGCGCTTCGCGGCGCATGTCCCGACAATTGGAAAATCACGGCTCTTAAAAAAAGAGGCCGCCGTCAGGCGGTCTCTTGCTGTCGTGCCGTCACTCAGGGCTTTCCGCGGCATTCGGAGGTTCCTCCCCCTCCCCTTCCCTCCCGCCGCTCTCCATGGCGGCGGCCAGGCTCTCGCGGAACGGGCCGTTTACCTCCGCGTCGGCGACGTCCAGCAATGTCAGGTAAATGTTAACCGCTATACGGTAAAGCTCAGGGGGTATCTGTTGCCCCGCCCTCAGCTCCGCCAGCATGGTGGCCGCGCTGTCGTCGTGGTATATGGCCACCCCGTTCTCCACAGCGGTCTGCAATATCCGCTGCGCCACGTAGCCCGAGCCTGCGGCCACCACATAAGGCGCCCTGTCGCTCTCCGCGTCGTAACGCAACGCCGCCGCCTTCAGCTCCTTCACGCCCCTCGCGGCGGCGCCCGCCTTCGTCGCGCCTTCCCGCGCCGCCCCCGCGCCGCCGTCGGCTCTCCCGCCATCGGTTCCCATGTCTTTACCCCCGTCTCCCGCGCTCATATCCTTATATCTATCCCCGCCCCGTTCATGGCCAATTCAGGGAAACGCTGCATAATGCTCCGCTCCTCAGCCGTCTCGCCCACGCGGAACGCCGCCATCCTGTATCCCAGGCCCTCCATCATCCCCTTTAGCCCCTGTTGCGACGCCTTCACCGCGCCGCACAGGGCGGGCGGGCAGCTTATGTCCAGCTCTATCGTCCTGTCACGCTCCAGCAGATCCACGGCGAAGTCCCCGAAAACCTCCGAACGGATCACGAAAAAAATATTCCGCGCCGCGCCTCCGCCGTCCTTGCGCCCGCCGTCTTTGTCCACGTAAAACTCCGAATACACGTCCTCGCCCTTGTATTTCACGGGGAACAGGAAATGCAGCAACGCCAGCACGGGGCTCTCGTTCTGCACCATCTGGGCCAGCATGGCCTGAGCGGCGGCGTTCACCTGGGCGGCCGCCTCCGCCTCCAAGGCCCGCGCCAAAACCTGGGACAAATCGCCGCCCCGCCGTCCCGCCGCGGCTCGCGCCTCCCCGTCTTCGGCCCCTCCCGCGCCGCCGGGCGCCTGCTTCGGAGCCGTCTCATCGGGCTTGCCGTCTCCCGCCGCCCCTGCCCTAGGGGCCTCGCCCGACGCCCGCGCCAAAGCCTCCGAAGAAACCCCCGCGCGTCCTCCTTGAACCTCGCCGCCCGCCGCCTTGGGAGCCCCCGGCTCAGACCCCGCCGCCCGCGCCGCCATAGCCTCCGCCTGGGCCGCCTTCTCCTCCCGCAGCGCCGCCAGCCCCGCGGCCATCGCCTCCTGCCGAAGAGGCGGGGCCGCCGCCCGCGCCTCTTTGAGATGCGCCGCCATAGCTTGGCGCATCTCCTCCACGTCCTCAGCGCCCAGCCTGCCGAAGGAACGCAGCTCCTCCCCCAGCTTGCCCATGGCTTCCCCCGGCAACCTGGGGTCTGATTTGTCGAAACGGGTGACGTTGTGTATGACTGACTGTATAAAAGGCTCCAGCCTGTTCCCCAAGAGGAACTGGTACTTTTGGGACATATCCGTCAACAGAGGCAGAAGCTGGTTCTTAAGCAGGGCGGACATGGCCCTCCAGCCTTCCTCCCCTTCCCCGGCCGCCGCGCTCATGGCGGCCATCCTGGCCAGCAGCTCGCCCACCTGTCCCGCGTCGTCAGGTTTCAGCAGGGACGCCAGGCGCAGGGACTGCTCAAAGACAGCCAGCAGCGCGGCGCCGCCGTTCACATTGCCGTCAAAAGCCCTGAGCAGGGCGACTATGGCCTCCCTGAGCCTAGGAAATCCCTCCGCCTTGGCCAACTCGCGCAACGCCTCAAAAAGCTCCCCGCGAAAGACCGTGGCCGCCCTGTCGCGCTCCAGCAGCTCATCCAGCAGCTCGTTCGGGTTCAGAAACAGTTCATCAGGGTCTCCCAGCCTGGCGGCTAGTTGCGGGTCGTCAAAAAAGCGCAGAAAAGCGACGAGCTTCTTCAGCCCTTCGCTCTGCGCGCTCAAACCCGCCCTCAAGGGCGCGAGTATTTCCTTATTAAGGCTTCTCAGCAACGCTTCCCGCGAGCCGTCCTGCCCCTCCTGCCGCTCCTGTCTGCCGACTGCCCGCCGCGCGGGCGGCCCCTCGGCGCCGCCGATGTCGAAAACGGCGTCTCCGGGCAATTGTTTCGGCAGATTGTCGAGCCTTTTGGCAGCGGGGACAGCCGAAGTGATCTTCAGTACGTCCATCACCCGACGCTCCTATCGCTCCGCCCGTCGGACTCCGAGCCTCCGTCGCGCCGCCGGGAACCTCTCCCGCGACACGACGAAAAAACGCCGACGCGACTCCATATCCGACCGACGAAGCAAAAACAAACAAACGGGCAGACGCGCGTTTTCAGCCGCCCGCCCTGAAACTCGGGGCGACGCCGAGCGGCGTCGGGGGAAACGGGGCGACCGCCGCCTCAGCGGCGCTTCAGCGCCTCCAGCACCTTGACGGCCACCATGATGTCGCTGCTTCTGGAGTCCAGCGTCACGTCCAAGAGTTTCTTAACCTCCGGGCGCTTCGTGATATAATCCACCAGCTGCTTGTTCTCCTCATTCTGCTCCGCGACCTCCATGCTGAGGTCTTCCGACAAAAGCTCCGAAAGGGTTATATTCAGCACCTGGCATATCTCGTTCAGCCTTTCCAAGTCGATAGAGTTCTTGCCTATCTCCCAAGCCGACACGGAGCTATGGGTGACGTCCAGCGCTTCCGCCAGCTCCTTTTGAGTCATCTTCCGCATCTTACGGTAAATCTTGATATTGTTCCGAGCGATGTTGTTGATACCATCCATTTGCAT